>CAXTNS010000520.1:0-5092 GCA_964245465.1 uncultured Thermoanaerobaculia bacterium | reverse complement strand
GTTCGTGGTGATCGCGTTGGTCGCCGAGGCCGGGAGGAAGAGTTCCAGCCGGGAGATCGATGCGTTCGGCACTCCCACGGTCGTGCATTTCTGCGCCGCTTTGCTCGTGTCCGGGATTCTCTCCGCGCCCTGGCACACGCTTTCGAGCCCCGGTCTCGCCCTCGGCGCCTCCGGCATGGCGGGCGTCGTCTACGTGGCGATCGTCATCCGGCGCGCGCGGCAGCAGAAAGGATATCAACCGGTTTTCGAAGACTGGCTTTGGCACACGATCCTGCCGTTTTTCTCGTACGCAGGCCTCATGATGGCGGCGGCCTTCCTGCCGCGCAGCCCCGCTCCGGTCCTCTTCGTGATCGCCGCCGCCGCCCTCCTGCTCGTGTTCATCGGGATTCACAACGCGTGGGACACCGTGACGTACATCACTTTTTCGCCAGCACAGCAAGGCAAGGCTCAGGGCGCGACCTCCCCTGATTCACCCGCCAAGCCTCCAGGCACCGCGCCGCCCGCCTGAGGGCGAAGGAAACCCGCCCCTGGCGCAAGGGGCCTTTCCCCAGGATGATGGCGCCCTACTGGCAACTGCAGGCAGACCGGGCGTCCCGGAAATACGCTGTCGTACAGCCGCTGTGGACCGCGGCCGCCTCGCAGTAAAAGTACGTATACCCGCAGGCAACGGTGCTGCCCGCCGATGGATAGTAATAACGGGTCAGCCAGAGATTGCAGGCGGCCTTGGCCTCGGGGGCCTTGGCGGCGCCCGCGAGGGCAGTGAGGCAGAGCATCAGAGCCAGCAGGAAGCTTCTTCATCATCATTCTCCTTTGGGTGCGTTCCATGAGGTGAGGTGCGCACGCGAGGAGAAAGCGAGCCGCTCGTCATTTTCAGGATGACGAGCGGCCCTCTTAAACGAGAGCTCCCGGTTCAGACAACCGGTGGATCGACGGCGCGGTCCCAGTTGCGATGCCTGCCCACCGCGGCGATAAAGTCCGGGAACTCGCGGACGATGGCCCAATCCGCCGGGTCGTCGAGCGGTATCCCGGCTTCGGTGGCCACGGCCTCCCCGGCTCCCATCACCAGGATCGTCTTGCAGTGCCGATACTGATCCTTGAGGAATTCGAGCGCCTGGCCGAGCGATCTCAAGGTTTCGGCAGCGTCCTTGCCATCGGGGACGATCACGGCGTCGAAGAGCACCGACGGCATCGTCTCGAGGGTCGCATCGGCCTCGAGCACGCTGCCTCCCGCATCGTAACTGCCCAGGCGTGCCGCGAGGAGCCTGACGACGGCCCCGGCTTCGCCGAGACTCTTCTGCAGGGCCGTCACCAAGCCGCCATTGCTGCCGGCGGCGATGAGAATGGCGATCTTCCGCCCCCGGATGCTGCCATCGCCGGGCCGCGCCGTCAGCGACAGCGCCGACGAGCGGGTGACCTCCGGGGTTGGCGCCTCGATGAGGCGCGGCATCGGCTTGGGCAGGCGAATACCGATTCCATCGGCCACCCGCTGGGCGAGCTCGTCGGATACGTTGCGGAGCATCGCGATCGTGCGCTGCCGGATCGCGGGCACCTGGACCTTGGTGAGCTCGAAGCGGAAACCACGGACGATGTGATCTTTCTCGTACGGCGTCTGGCTGTTCCAGAACAGGGTCGCTTGCGTGTAGTGGTCGGCGAACTTCTCCGGCTTGCCGCGCATCTTGTCATCGGCGATCGGTTCCGGGAACGAGGTGAACCCTGCCGCCGCGCCGGCCTGGAAAGGACAACCGCCGCTCAGGGAACTCGGCTCGTAGGCGACGCGGCCGCGATGGATGGCCTGGCGGTGCAGACCGTCGCGCTGGTTGTTGTGGACCTGCGCGACCGACGAGTTGATCGGGATCTCGTGGAAGTTGGGCCCGCCAAGACGCGAAAGCTGGGTGTCGAAGTAGGAATGAATCCGTCCGGCCAGCAGCGGATCGTTCGAGAAATCCATGCCGGGAACCATGTTCTGGACCCCGAAGGCCACCTGCTCGGTCTCGGCGAAGAAGTTGTCCGGGTTGCGGTTGAGGACCATGCGTCCTACCGGCGTGAGGGGCACGAGCTCTTCGGGAATGATCTGGGTGGCATCCAGGACGTCGAAGCTGAAATCGTTCGCCTGCTCCTCGCTGAAGATCTGGAAGCCGAGCTCGTATTCGGGGAACACGCCCGCCTCGATCGACTCCCAGAGGTCACGGCGGGTGTAGTCCGGATCGGCGCCGGCGATCTTGACCGACTCGTCCCAATCGAGCGAATGGGTACCGGCCAGCGGTGTCCAATGGAACTTGACGAACCTCGACTGCCCCCGGGCGTTGATCAACCGGAACGTGTGCACGCCGAAGCCTTGCATGGTGCGGAAGCTGCGTGGCAGAGCGCGGTCCGACATCACCCACATCAACATGTGGGTCGACTCGGGCGTCAGGGAGACGAAGTCCCAGAACGTGTCATGGGCGCTGGCCGCTTGCGGCATCCCGTGGTGCGGCTCGGGCTTGACGGCGTGGATGAGGTCGGGGAACTTCATGGCATCCTGGATGAAGAACACCGGGATGTTGTTGCCCACGATGTCGAAGTTCCCCTCGTCGGTATAGAACTTCGTCGCGAAGCCGCGCACGTCGCGCGGGGTGTCGGTGGAGCCGCGCTCGCCGGCCACGGTCGAGAACCGCACGAACACGGGAGTGCGCTTGCCCGCTTCCGAGAGGAAGGAGGCGCGTGTGTACTTGGCCATCGACTCATAGCACTCGAAGAAGCCGTGAGCGGCCGAGCCCCGCGCGTGCACGATCCGCTCGGGGATCCGTTCGTGATCGAAGTGAGTGATCTTCTCGCGGAGGATGAAGTCTTCCAGCAGGGCGGGACCCCGCAGCCCGGCCTTGAGCGAGCTCTGGTTGTCGGCAATGGGCTGGCCGAAGTTCGTTGTCAGCACCCGCCCTCCGGAATCGACGCGGACCCGGTCGAGCGGGTCGTTTCCGGGGTTGAACCCGGGCCGGGCCTGGGTACCGGCCTTTTCAGAGGAGATCGCCTCGGTCAAGGTGCTGCCGGTTACCGCCCGATCCGCTGGCTCCGCGGTGACGCCCGGCTTGGCCTTTTGCGCGGCTCTCCCGTATTCGCTGGGCTTGTTCTTGTTGGCGGGGAAGGCTGCGGCGAGGTCATCCGTGTGCTTGGCCTTGAGAGTTGCGGGGTCGTCACTGAGGCCTTCCAGGCCTTTTGCGGGACCGCTGACGGTCGTCTTGGCAACAGACTTGTTTTTTGGCACCTTCGGCATCAGAAAATCTCCTCCCAGAGGGAACATGGCGGCCCGGCCAGAAGCGGCGGGATCGGAAAACTAATGCAATTGTCGGACCGCCGCGGATCTGGCAAAGTAGAAGGCGAGGAGGTCCGCGCATGAGGAAAAGGGTTGGGTTGCCCCTCGCAGGGCTCGCGCTTCTGCCACTTCTGCTATTACCGGGCTCGGCCCAGGCCACCGAGGACGCTACCGAGGTTCTCCGCCGGCAGACGCAGGAGATGGTCGACGCCATCTCGTCGGGGCAGGCGGCCGTCTGGGACCGCTATCTGGACGGCAAGGCCGTCTACACCGCGGAAGATGGCACCGTCTCGACCAAGGCCCAGATGGTGGAGCAGATCAAGCCCCTGCCCGAAGGTGTTTCAGGGGTCCTCAAGGTGATCGATTTCAAGGCCACTGTCCACGATCTCGTTGCCATCACGAATTACGTGATCGACGAGGACGAGGTCTACCACGGGCACGAGCTGCATTGCCAATACCGGAACACGGACACCTGGCTGAAGACTCCCGCCGGCTGGCGCCTGATCGCCGCCCAGGTCCTGGCCCTGCGCACGGACCCGCCGGCCGTTCCGCTCACGGCGCGGCAGATGAAAGAGTACGCCGGGAGCTATGTCCTGACGCCCACGATCAGCTATGAGATCCGGCTCAAGGAGGGTGGATTGGAGGGACAGCAGACCGGCCGCAAGGCGGAGCCGCTCCAGGCGGAGGCGCCGGACGTCCTCTTCGTCCCCGGCAAGCCCCGCTACCGAAAGATTTTCCAGCGCGGGTCCGACGGGCACGTCACGGGCTTCGCGGAGCGGCGCGAAGCTTGGGAGCTCGATTGGACGCGCAAGCCCCCGGCGCACCCGTGAGGGACCGAGAGGCAAGACCCGGTCAGGCGCCCGCGGCGCGAGTCACGCGCCCGAGAACTTTCCCGAGGGCTTCCGCCGCCCGCTGGATCTCTTCAACCGTGTTGTAGACGTACGCGGACAGGCGAACGGCGCCGCGTTCAAATCCGTGCCCGTCGAACAGCGGGTGCGCGCAATGAAAGCCGGAGCGTGTCATGATCTTGAACGAATCGCTGAGGATCTGGCAAAGCGTGTCGGAATGAACGTTGACGTCGACCGGGACGATGGACGCTATGGCCAGGCGTTCCGTTCCCGGTGCGCCCGTCAGGATCCTGACGCCCGGCAGGGCATTGAGCGCGTCAGCCATCCCATCCGCGAGCTCCTGCTCATGGGCGGCGATGCGCTCGAAACCGAGGCGGTCCAGGTACTCCGCTGCGGCACCCAGCCCGATGACGCCACTGATGTGGGGAGTGCCCGGCTCGAGCCGCTGGGGCAGCCGCTTCAGCGTATAGCCGTTCAGGGTCACGCGGTCGACCGTTCCGCCCCCCACGACGAGGGGCTCGAGCTCTTCGAGCAACTCCCGCCGTCCCCAGAGCACGCCCGTGCCGGTAGGTCCCACCATCTTGTGGCCGCTGAACGCGAGGAAATCACAACCGAGTTGATTTATGTCGATCGGAAGGTGGGGCGCGGCCTGAGCCGCGTCGACGACGGACAGGACGCCGTGTTCCCTGGCGATCCGGCAGATTTCGGCGGCGGGACTGATCACGCCAGTGACGTTGGAGACCCAGCCGATCGCGAGGAGCCGTGGCCGGTGTTGCCGGATTGCGGCCGCCACTTCCCCGGGATCGAGGGGTGCGAGGGGATCGCTGCCGACGTATGCAACCCTGGCGCGGCGCAGCCACGGCAGCAGGTTCGAGTGATGGCTGTTCGGCGAGCAGAGCACCGTGTCGCCGGTTGACAGTCCGAGCCCAGCCGCCACCATGGCGAGGCCGTAGGT
>CAXTNS010000519.1:0-5100 GCA_964245465.1 uncultured Thermoanaerobaculia bacterium | reverse complement strand
GCGGCGGCCGCCGTGGTCACCAACATCGGGGCGGATCATCTCGGCGAGTTCTGCATCAACGCCCTCCCCTCTCTCGCGGCGGCCATGCGGGTGATCACCCGGGCCGTGGGCCCGGAGGGCCGGGTGGTGCTGAACGCCGACGATCCGGAACTGGTGGCGGCGAGCGGCGGGATCGCGGCGCCCATCACGTGGTTCAGCCTCGACCCGGGAATTCCGCGGGGAGTCTGTCTGGAGGATGGATTCCTCGTCCTGGCCCAGGGAGGCGAGAGGACGAGGATCGTCCACGTCGAGGAGGTCCCCTTCACTTTCGGCGGCGCCGCCCGCCACAACGTAGCGAACGCCCTGGGCGCCATCGGCATGGCCGCGCCCGTCGGGTTACCCGCCGAGTCCATGGCCGAGGGGCTGCGGCGGGTCGGCGGCACGCCTGAGGACACTCCCGGGCGGGCGAATCTGTTCAAACGCGGCGGGGTCCGGATCCTGATCGACTACGCCCACAATCCCCACGGCCTCACGGCGCTGCTCGACATCGCGCGCGCGCTGCCGGCCGAGCGCCGGCTGATCCTGATCGGCCAGGCTGGAGACCGAGACGACGAGGCGATCCGCGACTTGGCCCGCGCCGCCTGGGCGCTCCGGCCGGATCACGTCGTCGTCAAGGAACTGCCCGAGATGCTGCGCGGCCGGCGGCCGGGAGAGGTCCCGGCGCTGCTCGTGGACGAGCTCCTCCAACTCGGCGCACCGAAAGAGAGCGTGTCGCGGGCGGATTCGGAGCTGGATGCGGTCAACGAGGCGCTGGCGTGGGGGCGGCCGGGGGATCTGCTGGTTCTGCTCGTCCACACGCAGAGAGACGCGGTGCTGGAGAGGATTCAGGCGGGCCCATCAAAGCGGAACGAGCGCTGAATTCGCGGGGCGAGGGGCTCGCACCACGGGGCAAGCGGCACGCCCCTCTATCTCAGGACCCGGCAACCTGCTGGATGGCCGCGCGCAGCGACTCCAGGTCCACGGGCTTGGTGAGGTGGCGGGTGAAGCCGGCTTCGCGGCTGCGGCGCAGGTCTTCCTCCATCCCATAGCCGGAGAGGGCGATCCCCCGGAGACCGTAACGCTGGGCAAGCTCGCGCATGAGGTCGAGACCGCTGGCGTCCGGCAGGCCCAGGTCGCTCAGCACGAGGTCGATCCCCGCGGTGCCCGAGGGAGCCCGGCTCTGGATCTCGTCGGCCGTGGCCAGTCCCTCGGCGACGCTGTGGGCGACGGTGACGTCGTGCCCCAGGCAGCGGAGCAGCTCGGCCATGGCGGCGGCGGTGTCGGAGTGGTCCTCGACCAGAAGGAGGCGCAGGGGCTTGTCGTCTCGCGCCGGGGGCTCCCCCCCGGTCTCTGGAACGGCGGAATGGGCAGGGACGGGCGTCAGCGGCAGCCGGACGCGGAACGTCGAGCCGCGGCCCAGCCCCTCACTCAGGGCCTGGAGAGAGCCGCCGTGAAGCTCGGCGATGGTCTTGCTGATGGCGAGCCCCAGGCCCAGGCCCCCGAAGCGGCGGGTGGTGCCGGGCTCCCCCTGCTCGAAGGCGTCGAAGATCCGTGTCAGGAGCTCGGGCTCGATGCCGATCCCCGTATCGGTGACCTCGGCCGTCAGCCAGCCGGAGGCGTCGGTCCACGAGCGCACGGTGACCGTGCCGCCCTGGGGGGTGAACTTGACGGCGTTGTTGAGGAGGTTCCAGAACACCTGGGTCAGGCGCGGAGCGTCGGCCCACAGGCGGCGGCCGTTCTCGAGGTCGGCGACCACCCTCAGGTGTCCGGCGGCGACTCCCTCCCCGCAGGAGGTCTGAATGGCATGCTCGAGCACCTGCCGCAGGTCGACCTCCTGGAGCTGCAACTCGAGCTTGCCCCGGGAGACGCGCGTGAGGTCGAGCAGGTCGTCGATCAGCCGGGCTTCGAGCTCGATGTTGCGGCGCATCATGGCCATGTCCTGGCGCAGGTCTTCCGGCAGCCGGTCGCCCATTTCCAGGCCGGAGATGACGGCGAGGACGGGGGTGAGCGGGGTGCGCAGCTCATGGCTCAGGGTGGCGAGGAAGCGGTCTTTGGCCTCGTTCATGGCCTCGGCCGCGGCCCAGGCCCGCTTCATCTCGCGCTCGGCGTTGCGCCGCGTGGTGATGTCGGTGAAAGTGACCACGCAGCCGTCGATGCCGTGATCGACGCCCCACAGCGGTCCAGCCGAGAGCATGACGTCGAGCCGGCCGCAGTCCAGGACCGCCTCGAGCCCGCTCACCCGCTGCCCCGAGAGGGTCCGGCGCAGGAGGGCTTCCGTGTCCGGGATCTCGGGGGAGGAGATGTCCAGGGGAAAAACTTCCGCGAATGGCTCCAGCAGAGGGTTCCTGCCGCACAGCCGGTGGGCCTCGCTGCTGGCGCGGAGGACCCTCCCCGCCGTGTCGCAGACGACCGTGGCCTCGGCCGCGTGGTCGAGGATGGAGCGGGCGAGCTTCTCGTCGGCCACGATGCGCTCGTTGCGCTTCTGCTCGGCCAGGTCGGTCACCACCAGGCAGAGCACGGGCTGGCCGTCGCCGTCATCGAGGGGCAGGGCGTTCAGGGTGACGTAGACCGGCACCAGAGCACCGTCCACGGTGGCGAGCTCGATTTCACTCTGGGCGCCTTCCCTGTGATGGAGCAATGCGTCGAGAAGATCGCGGCTCCCCCGGGTGACGTGGCCGTCGAGCGAGGAGCCCACGATCTCGCCAATAGGCCGCTTCAGCATGCGGGCGAAGCCGGCGTTGCAGTAGAGGATGAGCCCATTGGGGGTCAGGGTGACGGCCCCCTGGGCCATCTCCTCGATCATTAGCCGGTAGGGACGGTCCGGGCTCTTCAGAGTGTAGACCCGGTCGCGGCCGACCTGCTCACTGACTACCAGGGCGTCCACCTCGCCCGACTGGATGGCATGCAGGGTCTCTTCGGCCTCCTGGAGGCGCGCGCGGAGCTCCTCGATCTCCGACTGGAAAGGGGCTTCCGAGACGTCTTTCATCCTCTGCCCGCTCAGCTCCGGGGGTTCAGGTTGAAGCCGACGAGCACTTTCTCCTGATCCGAGAGGTCACCGATGATCTTGCGCATGGGGGCCGGCAGGCGGCGGACCAACGTCGGGATGGCCAGAATCTGATCGGTACGGGCGAGCTTCGGATTCTGGACGAGATCGATCACCTCGATCCGGTACTTGCCCGCGAGGTGCTCCTCGCAGAACTTCTTGAGGTTGGCCAGAGCCGTCACTGATTTGGGAGTCTGGCCCGCCACGTAGAGGCGCAGGTCCCAGAACTCTTCGTCTTCCGTGGATGTATCGGGAATCGTCGGTTCTGTCATTGGTGCTCTCCCTGTCTCTGGCCGGCGGACGGAAATTGGGTGACTCCCCGGAGCCGGGCCATGTCTTGGCGATCATCCTCCAGCCGTGTCTCCTGAGTTAAGGCCTCCTCCAGCCTCCGCCGTGTCTCTTCCTCCTCGGATTCGAACTCCAAGCGCAGGGCGTTGATGCGCGCCTCCAGAGCTTCCCGCTTGCGTTCCAGCTCACGCCGGCGGCGCTCAATCTCCTGCTGCCGCGCGACGCTGCCGGCCTTCTCCTGGGCCTCCTGGGCCAGCCGGGCCGCTCCGGTGAGAGCTCCGCCGGGGCCGAGATAGACATCCACGAGCCGGATGCCGTGCTCGCTCATCAGCACCTCCCGGAGCTGGTTCGAGTGGTCCATGCCCCGCGACTTGAGGACGTACAGCGTGCGGTTGCGTTCGCCGTTGATCTCCATCTCGCGCAGCAGGAGCCAGGTATCCATGAGCGACGAGATGCCGATGTCCGTCTGCTCGAAGTCGCCGCCGTGGGTCAGGCTGGTGAAGAACGAGGTGACCTGATGGAACTTGAGGAAGTCGATCATCCGCATGAGCATGGCTTTCACGTCTTCCGAGGTGCCCACGGAGAGGAAGTTGGTGATCGGATCGACCACCACGACGTGGGGCTGGAAGTCGCGGATGCTCTTGTACATGGTCACCAGATGCCGCTCCAGGCCGTGCACGGTGGGCCGGGCGGCGTGGAACTGCAGCGACCCGTTGTCGAGCCAGGGCTGGAGGTCGATGCCGATGGAGCGCATGTTGCGCACCACCTGGCTCCTGGACTCCTCGAACGCGAAGTAGACGCAGCGCTCCCCCCGGCGGCAGGCGGCGTCGGCGAAGTGGGCTGACATGCTGCTCTTGCCGGTCCCCGCCTTGCCGGAGACGAGCACGCTGCTCCCCCGGTAATAACCCTGGCCGCCGAGCATCTCATCGAGCCCGGCGATGCCGGAGGAGATCCGCTCGGTGGAGGCCTCGTGGAGCAGCCCGATGGAGGTGATGGGCAGCACCTCGATCCCCCGCTCGTCGATCAGGAACGGGTATTCGTTGGTGCCGTGGATACTGCCGCGGTACTTGACCACGCGCAGCCTGCGGGTGGCGAGCTGGTCGGTGATCCGGTGGTCGAGCAGGATCACGCAGTCGGAGACGTACTCTTCGAGGCCATGCCGGGTGAGCGCGCCCTCGCCCCGCTCGCCGGTGATCACGGCCGTGACCCCCTTCTCCTTGAGCCAGCGGAAGAGCCGGCGCAGCTCGGCGCGCAGGATGCCATGGTTCTCCAGCCCCCCGAAGAGGACCTCCAGCGTGTCGAGGACGACCCTCTTGGCGCCGATCGAGTCGATGGCGAACCCCAAGCGGAGGAACAACCCTTCGAGGTCGTACTCGCCGGTCTCCTCGATCTCGCTGCGCTCGACGTGGATGTAGTCCACCACGAGCTTCTCCTGCTCGATCAGCTCGTCCAGGTCGAAGCCCAGCGAGCGGACGTTCTCGGACAGGTCCTCGGCCCTTTCCTCGAAAGTGACGAAGACGCCCGGCTCGCCGTACTCTACGATGCCGCGCACGAGGAACTCCATGCTCATCAACGTCTTGCCGCAGCCGGCGCTGCCGCAGATCAGGGTCGGCCGGCCGGCCGGCAGCCCGCCGGCCGTGATCTCGTCGAGTCCGGGGATGCCGGTCGGAGCTTTCTGGATTCCGGCTGGCACAGGAGTAGCGTTCTGTTCCATTCCCGTGGTTACTGTCGTTTGAAGCTTTTAGGGGACG
>CAXTNS010000518.1:0-5111 GCA_964245465.1 uncultured Thermoanaerobaculia bacterium | reverse complement strand
GTGTTTGAAGTACAAAGTCGTGGCTCCGTAGCTGTGCTACCCTCCCCGCCCATGCGCGTCCTGGTCACCGGCCACAACGGCTACATCGGCAGTGTCATGGTCCCTCTGCTTCAGGCGGCGGGCCATGAGGTCGTAGGGCTCGACTCGGACTGGTTCGAGCCGTGCCTCCTGGAAGGGCGGCCGGCGGCGCCGGTGCCGTCGATCCGCAAAGATCTCCGCGAGGTCGAGCGGGAGGACCTGGAAGGATTCGAGGCCGTGATCCATCTGGCCGGCCTGTCGAACGACCCGCTGGGGAACCTGGACGCCTCGCTGACCCACGAGATCAACGACGCGGCCTCGGTCCGCTTCGCGCGTCTCGCCAAGGAAGCGGGAGTGGAGCGGTTCCTCTTCTCGTCCTCCTGCAGCACCTACGGCGCGGCGGGCGACGACTTTCTGGACGAGACGGCGGCGTTCAATCCGGTCACGCCCTATGGCGTCTCCAAAGTAAAACTGGAGCAGCAACTCGCGGCTCTAGCGGATGGCCGGTTCAGCCCCACCTACCTCCGGAACGCCACGGCCTACGGGGTCTCGCCCCGGCTGCGGGTGGACCTGGTGTTGAACAACCTCGTGGGCTACGCGGTGACGACGGGCCGGATCCATCTCCTCTCCGACGGCACGCCGTGGCGGCCGATCGTCCACATCGAGGACATCAGCCGGGCCTTCCTCGCCGTGCTCCAGGCTCCTCGCGAAACCGTTCACGACCAGGCGTTCAACGTGGGCCGCACGGCGGAGAACTACCGCATCCGCGAGCTGGCGGAGATCGTGGCCGAAACGGTGCCCGGCTGCGCGATCACCTACGCCGAGGACGCGGGGCCGGACCTGCGCTGCTACCGGGTGGACTGCGGCAAGATCGAGCAGGTCCTCCCCGCCTATCAGCCGCAATGGGAAGCCCGCCGCGGCGCCCGCGAGCTCTACGAGGCCTACCTGGAAGCCGGCCTGACCGCGGAGGAGTTCCTGGGTGCCCGGTTCATCCGCCTGAAGAGGATCCAGCAGCTCCAGGGCGAGGGTCGCCTGGATTCCTCCCTGCGCTGGCAGGCGCCGGTTCGGGTTTGATCACTCTGATGACCCACGTCCCCTTCCGGTTCGTGATCGCGGTCTCCTCGATCGCGCGATAGGACTCCAGGAGCCGCCGGACGATCACGTCCGCCCGGCGTGAGCGGAAGGTCGAGACGACGAAGACGCCCCCCTCCGCGAGGAACTGCTCGTAGCGGCGGACCGTGCCGAGTGGGTCCTGGAAGTAGTAGACGCATTCGTTGAAGACGATCGTGTCCCAGCGCCCGGGTGGGAGGTACGCTTCGGCATCGGCAGCCGTAAAAGTAGTCAGGCCGTCCACCCGGCCGGCCGCCTGCCGTATGGCGGCCTCGGAGAGGTCCACCCCGTGATAGCGCGCGTAACCGAAGGGGCGGAGGTGATCGGCCAGCAGGCCCTCGCCGCTCCCCACGTCGAGCACGGAGCCGCCGGGCTTCAGGTGATGGACGTAGCCGGCGATGACGCTGTAGCGGGCGACCTCGTCGAAGCTCCGCATGAGCTCCCAATGACCCTTCTCGTACTGCTCCTCCCAGACCTCCTTGGCTGCGGGCGCGTCGCCCCGGCCGGTCTCGCGCTCCCAGGCATGGACGCGCTCGGCCAGCTTCTCGTAGAAGGGGAAGCGGCGTCCGAAGAGGAGCTTGTAATAGAGGATGTAGACGGGCTTGAAAGCCCTGCGGACCAAGCGCCGGGTGGCTGTCATCCTGCGCATCCTAGCGCGGTGGAGCGCCCGTCCCGCGGGTCGATTGAAAATTGCACATTTTTGGTTGCGAACGAGGGCCAAACCACGTACCCTCTCGGAGTCGGCTCTGTTGTCGGAGTACCGAGGTGACCTTCGGGAAAACCTCACAGTAAGAAGGAGTTTGTTGCATGAAGAAAGCCCTTGCCTGCGGTGTCGCGCTCATCGCCCTGGGGTTTGCCGCCCCGCTGAAGGCCGAGCGGGTTTACGTTCCCGTCATCGATGCCTTGGGTGCCGACGGGAAGCCGCTCACGACTCAGCTATGGATTTCCAACTTCGACGGGGTGGAGCGTTCCTACTCCTCCGTTTTCCTCAAGTCGGAAGCCGATGGGACCGAGCTGTCAGGCCGTGGTCCTCGCAACCAGGTGCCCGCCAACAAGGCGGCCTACCTGCGCAGGTCGGCCGGCGAGGGTGAGACGGGTCTGTTGGAAGTCGACGCCGCCGACCTGTCGGTCAACGCCTGGATCAAGACGTCCCACGGCGCGCGGACGTTCTACACGGGCGTGCCGGTGATCTCGGACGCGACCCGCGTGGAGGCCGGCGCGACCACCTTCCTGAACGGGCTCGCGCCCGAGGCCAAGCGCTCGGTCACCGGCCTGTCGCTGGTCAACCTGGGCAGCGAGGTGGCCTCGTGCCAGGTGGACTTCCTGCGGGCCGACGGCACTACCCTCGGCGCGGGCGTGGCCGCGGATGTCCCGGCCCTGTCGATGCGCCCCTTCGGCGACGCCTTGGGGCTTGGCTCCGAGCCGGAGGCCAAGAGCGCCCGCGTCTCCTGCGACCAGCCCTTCTATGCCTACGCCGTGGCCGTGGACCGCGGGACCTCCGAGGTCTCGTTCGCGACCCCGGAGAACGACTTCACGGCGGAGGTCCGCCGCGCGGAGACCAAGGCGACGGGTGCGCCCATAGTCTTCACGCAGGACGGCCTGTTCCACAGCGCCAACAAGACGGTGCCCAAGAAGGTCCTCCGTATTCCCGTGCCGCGCCAGATGGCCATGGAGAGCGTCGAGGCCGAATTCGACGTCGTCGCCGGTCCCTGGAACCCACGCCAGAAGAGCGGCGCCCACAACCTGCTCTTCCTGCATCGCGGCCGGTTCCGCGGCAACACCATCGCCAACGTCAACGCCCAGGGTCCCAAACAGTACCGCTTCAAGATCAATCAGAACCTTGACATGCCGGCGAAGAGCAACACCAAGGCCGACGTGGGCTACACCTTCGAGTACGGCAAGACCTATCACGTCCGCGTCGTCCAGAACGCCCTGACCCGGACGGTCACCTGCACCCTCTCCTACAACGGCCAGGTGGTGCGCCGCATGGACTTCGCGGGCTCGGTCAAGAACCAGGAGATCCTGGTCCCGGCGAGCGGTCTCGTGGCCGAGTTCGGCAACTACGACAACCAGCACCTGCCCGAGGTTTCGAGCCTCGCCTGGAAATTCTTGAACTTCAAGGCCACGATGATCCCGAAGTAACCCCCCGCAATAACCGGCCTCATCGCGCTCGTTCCCCGTAGGGGCGGCCCCATGTGGCCGCCCTGAGGGTTGGCAAGGCGGCCACATGGGGGCCGCCCCTACTTGCCTTTCTGCCTGCTGCAGCGTTAACATGCAGATGTTTCAATTTGTTCGATCAGTTTAGCAGGTCACCTTTCGAGGAGAGGTACGCATGAGCAGACCGCTCGCCGCCTGTCTCGCGTTCTCGCTGCTGGGCGCCGGTGCCGCGTCCGCCGGCACGGTCTACGTCCCCGTTCCCAATCCCGTGAGCAGCACGGGGAGCTCCCACGTGGTGCAGGTGTGGGTCACCAACACCGGGACGGCGCAGCGGCCCTACGCCACCACCCTGCTCGAAGCGGAGAGCGACGGTACGAAGCGCTCGGGGAAGCCCCCGGAAGCTCCAGTGGCGGCGGGCCGCACCACCCTCCTCACCGGCCTCGGCTCCCAGGGTAAGGTGCGGCTGCTGGAGGTGGACGCCAATCCCCAGATGTCGGTCGAGGCCCGGATGATCAACACTCCTCCCAACGGTCCGGCGACGGTCAGCCCGGTGCCGGTGATCTCCTCGGACAACCTGCTGGAGGCGGGCAAGACGGCCGTCCTCCAAGGGCTGGTGCGCAACGATGCCAACGGCACCATCACGAGCCTCGGCGTGGTCAACCTTGGCCATCAGGCCGGACAGTGCGAGATCAAGCTCTTCCGTGGCGACGGCTCGCAGGTCGGCGCCTCGACCACGCTCTCGTTCAGTCCCCTGTCCATGCGCTACTTCGAGGACGCCTATGGTCTTCTGAACGTGCTGCAAGTGGTGGACGCGCGCATCCAGGTCTCCTGCAGCCAGCCTTTCTACGTCTTCGGTACGGTCTTCACACCGGCGAACGGCCAGATGATCTTCCTCACCCCCGCGGCTTCGGGCGAATCGACGCTCACGGTCCCCGGTGGTGGCACGACACCGCCGCCGACCGGCTCAGGGACCGTCTTCTCGGTGGCCGGCACGTTCCACACCGCCACGGTATCGAACCCCAAGAAGCAGATCTCGATTCCCCTTCAGAGCGCGCTCTCGCTCAAGAAGCTGGTGCTCGACATGGACTTCACCGTGGGTCCCTGGAACCGGGCGAAGAACCCCGGCAACCACGCGCTCGTCTGGCTCTACCGCGACAAGTTCCGCGGCAACACCATCGCCAACGTCAACGCCTTCAGCCCGAGCAAGTCGTCGCTCAAAGCGGCCCAGAACATCAACCTGGGTCCCGGAGCCACCACCCAGGACGAGGCCGGAGTCCCCTGGGAGCTGGGCAAGCGCTACCACCTGCGCTACACCTATGACGCCGCCCTGAACAACATCACCGTGGTCCTCTCCTCGGGCACGGCCACGCTCAAGACGCTGAGCTTCCCGGGCACGGCCCCGAACGGCGTCCTCTCCGTGCCCGCCAACGGCTTGACGGTGGAGTTCGGGCACTACGCGAACCAGGAAGGCCCGGAGGTGGCGAGCTACGGCTGGAGCTACTCCGATCTCCGGATCGAGATGGTGCCGTACTAAAGGTTTCCGGCGCGGTCGAGGACACCCGCGGAGTCCAGGCAGTCCGCGAGCAGCCGCGCCGCCTTGCGCGATCCTCTGAGATTCAGGTGGATCCCGTCTTTCAGGAAAAGAGCGTTACGGTTCTCTGGCCGGAGCGTGGCGAACGCCCCGGCCAGGTCGCAGACGGCGGCTCTCTCCTGACGTCCCCCGTCCCGCCCGGCCTCCACATATTGCTGAAGGAACGGCACGAGGTCCTCCCGCCGCTTGAGCCAACGCCCTGCGAGAAACTGAGGCTCCCTCCCCCGCTGGTGGG
>CAXTNS010000517.1:0-5122 GCA_964245465.1 uncultured Thermoanaerobaculia bacterium | reverse complement strand
TGGTGCTCACGGACGAACCCCGCCGCGCCGCAGCGAGCCCCATCAACTTCCTCTGGACCACCTTCACCCGCTTCGAACCCGCGGCTGACCTCCACGCCGCCGCCACGGAGCTAGTCCGCCACCACGTTTCCTATCAGCCACCCATCCTGATCGACGCCCGGATGAAGCCCTGGTATCCCAAGGAGCTCTTCGCCGACGAGGAGACGGCGGCTACGGTCTCCCGACGATGGAAAGAGTATTTCCCGGGTGGGAAGGTGGAGATGGGGGATTCGGGGACGGGGCACCTGACGCCGTAGGTTCAAGATGGTGCGCTGCTGCTGAGGACCTCCCCAAGAAAGAGCCCCGGTCGCGCGAGCGGCCGGGGAATGGCATGACAGATCGGTTCCGATCAGAGGCCGGGACCATCGAGGAAACCCGCGACGATCGGGCGGTAACCCCAAGTGCCCGCGTTCGGCGTCACCGCATAGTAGTAAGAATCCGTGGTCGGGCTCACATTCCAGGCCCAAGCCACGATGCGGCCGGTGGAGACCTCTTCATAGATCACGATCGTTCCGTAGCCCACGCCCTCGTCCTTGGTCCAGACCGCATTCACCTGCCGATATCGGGTGTCGGGCGCCGGGTTGCTGGTGTAGGCGCCGTGCGGCGAACTGGTGGCGTCGTAGACGGTGACCTCGTATTTGTTGACGAGGCCCACGCCGGTGATGGTCTTGCCGGAGGGCAGGGGGGTGTTGGCGGTCTTAAGCGTACTGCTCCGTATGGTCATGACGTGGCCCGTATCGCCTGTCATGGTGTAGGCGGAGGCCAGGATGTCGCCGGCCTCGATGTCCGCCATCACCGCCCGCTTGTGGAATGCGATGCCGGAGGCATCGGTACGGGTAGTGTCCCTCGCCTCATTCGAGATCGCGGTGTACCACTCACCCGCGTTGGGCGAATTCGACCCGGTGAGCGCAGTCAGAACGCCATCGGTGATCACGGGGTAGGCCGCCTTAAGCAGCAGCGCGGTGAAAGAGCCGCACTTGGCGATGGCGTGCACCTTGTTGTCGCCGTCGATCCAGATGCTGGCCGGTGAGCCGTAGGCGTTGTTGGCCATTTCGATCAGCGGATCGTTCCAGTCGAACGCCTGGTTCAGGTGGTCGGCCGGCCAGGCCGCGGAGGCGGCGGCTGACGTGGCGATCGTGGCGAGGGCCGCGAGGACAAGCGGCCGGAAAAAAGAGACATTCGTGTTCATCGTTACTCCCTTCAAGTTTCTGTTACCGCGAAGCGTCTGCCTCGCGGTGGGAGAACGACGGTGAGAGGGCCATGTACTCACAATTTATAAAAATTTTTTTAATCTGAAAACGGTGTAACTTTCGGACTTCTCCATCGCCTACTATTTGTTTGATCTCATCGCCTGGCGCCTGCGGAAATCCCTTGCGGTCTTGCGATTGATGGCCACGGCGATGGCGGGGTGGAGGCGCGTGAGCCACCAGAGCAGGCGGGCGTAGAAGGGGAAGACGATCATGGCGCGGTTGCGCTCGACGCCGCGCAGGACGGCGCGGGCCGCGTCACCGGCGTCCATGAACTTGAAAGGGTTGACGGAGAGGATGCCCTTTACGTCCGTTCCGGCGTAGAGGCCGGAATCGAAGATGCGGGTCTGGATGTAGGCGGGACAGACGGCGCTCACCTTGACGCCGAGATCGGCTCCCTCGGCTCTCAGAGTGAGCGAGAGTCCTACCACGGCGAACTTGCTGGTGGCGTAGGGGGTGGAGAGCGCCAAACCGGAAATCCCAGCGAGAGAGGCGATATTGACGATGTGGCCCGAGCCTTGGCGGACCATGCGGTTGTAGGCCACGGTGGAGCCATGGACGACGCCGCCAAGGTTGACGTCCAGAATCTTGCGCCAATGGTCGAGCGTGAGGTTCTGGGCCTCGCCGGCCGCCGCAAGGCCGGCGTTGTTGAAGAGGTAGTCGAGGCGGCCGTGGGAGGCGAGGGTCTCGTCGAGGAGGCGCTCGAAGGCCGCGGCGTCGCGCACGTCGAGAGCCGCCGCGCTGGCTCTGCCGCCGGCCGCCACGATGGCGTCCGCCACGGCCCGTGCGCCGGCCTCGTCGATGTCCGTCACCACGACATGGGAGCCCCGCCGGCCGAGCTCCTCGGAGAGGGCCCGTCCCAGGCCGGAGGCGGCTCCGGTGACCATGGCTACGGCGTCTTGGAACGGTAGGGTTCCTGCCATCGGTACCTCACTGAAGGGAACGGCGGGAAGGATAGCACCCATCCTCCGCCTTCGGCCCATGCCTGCGGTAGACTTGTCACCGCATGGCTCATGAAGACTACGAAGCGGTCATCGGGCTCGAGGTCCACGTCCAACTCCTGACCGAGACGAAGATGTTCTGCCGCTGCCCCAACCGGTTCGGAGCGGCTCCCAATACGCTCGTTTGTCCAGTGTGCCTCGGCTATCCGGGCACGCTGCCGGTGCCGAACCACCGGGCGGTGGACCTGGCGGCCAAGCTGGCGCTGGCCCTGGGGTGCGAGGTCCATGGGACGTCGGTCTTCGCCCGCAAGAACTATTTCTATCCCGACCTGCCCAAGGGCTATCAGATCAGCCAGTTCGACCGTCCCTTGGCGGAAGGGGGCCTGCTGCCGCTCAGCCAGACCGACAAGGCCGTACGTATCGAGAGGCTGCACCTGGAAGAGGACGCGGGCAAGCTGCTGCACGAGGCCCCGGGGGGCGGCGCGCTGCCCGGCCAGAGCCTGGTGGATTTCAACCGCTGCGGCGTGCCCCTGGTCGAGATCGTCTCCCGGCCCGACATGTCGAGCCCCGCCGAGGCGCAGGACTATCTCCAGACCCTCCACCAACTCCTCCTCTACACGGAGACGAGCGACGGCAACATGGAGGAAGGGAGCCTGCGGTGCGACGCCAATATCTCCGTGCGCAAGCGCGGCGAGACGAAGCTGGGCACGAAAGTGGAAGTCAAGAACGTCAACTCCTTCCGCAACGTCGCCCGCGCCATCGAGCACGAGATCGAGCGGCAGATTGGCGTGATCGAATCGGGCGGCCGCGTGTCGCAGGAGACCCGGAGCTTCAACGCCGACACGGGCACCACGCGGACGATGCGCAGCAAGGAGGAGGCGCACGACTACCGCTACTTCCAGGACCCGGACCTGCCGCCTCTGGTGCTCACGCCCGAGCGGATCGACGGGCTGCGGGCCGAGCTGCCGGAGCTTCCCTGGCAGCGGCGGGCGCGGTTCGCGGAACGGTATGGTGTAACGGCCGACGCTGCCCAGGTGCTGACGACGTCCCGCGAGCTGGCGGACTACTACGAGGCGGCCACGGCGGCGTTGCCTTCCAATCCCAAGGGGATCGCCAACTGGGTGATGGGCGAGGTGCTGCGCGACGTCAAGGAGCGGAAGGGGGAGCTGTCCGGCACGATCTCGCCGGAGCGGCTGGCCGTTCTGGTCGGCATGGTGGACGCGGGGAAGATCTCGACCAGCGCGGCCAAGGAAGTCTTCACCGTGATCCTCGAAAGCGGTGAAGACCCGGCGGCGGCGGTCGAGCGGCTCGGTCTCGCGCAGGTCTCCGACACGTCGCAGATCGAGCGCTGGATCGAAGAGGTCATCGAGCAGAGCCCGGCCCAGGTGGCGCAGTACCGGGCGGGCAAGGTGACGATCGTGGGCTTCCTGGTCGGCCAGGTGATGAAGCGTTCGGGTGGGCGGGCCGAACCCAAGGTGGTTCAGCAGCTCCTGCGCCAGGCGCTGGAGCGCGAGCCGGTGGCTTGATCCAGTTCTTCCACGTCGGCAAGCGGTACCCGGGGGGCCAGTTGGCCCTCGACGACGTCACGTTCGACATTCCGCGAGGGCAGTTCGTCTTTCTGACCGGCGCGAGCGGCGCGGGCAAGACGACGCTGTTGCGGATGATCTTCCGCGCCGAGGTGCCCACCTCGGGGCAGATCCTGGTCAACGGCCGCAACGTCGCGTCTATCCCCCAGAGCAAGATCCCCTACCTGCGGCGCACCATCGGCGTCGTCTTTCAGGACTTCCGGCTGATCCCCAGGAAGACGGTGTTCGAGAACGTCACCTACCTCCCCCGGGTGCTGGGCACCGATGTCCAGAGCCAGAAGAAGATGGCCTATCTGGCCCTGCGCCGGGTGGGCCTCGCCCATCGCCTGAACGCCTTCCCGCCGGAGCTGTCGGGTGGCGAGCAGCAGAGGGTGGCCATCGCCCGCGCGCTCATCAACGAGCCGGAGATCCTGATCGCGGACGAGCCCACGGGCAACCTCGACCCCGACCTCTCGCGCGAGATCCTCCGCTTGTTCCTGGAGGTGAACCTGCGGGGGACGACGGTGATCCTGGCGACCCACGACCGCGACACCATCCAGAGGGTGGGCCGCCGGGTGCTGACGCTGGACCATGGCCGCCTGGCCCTGGACCAGGAGCTGGTGGGGACCGACCCGCCCGCGCTCGATCCCATCGAGGCGGAGGAGTCTTCCATCCCCGACGAGCTGATCCCCGAGCCGCCGCCGGAGGAGCCCTCGGAGTGAAATTCCTCCAGGCCCTCCGCTACTTCTTCCGCGAGGCGGTGGTCAACCTCCTGCGAGGCTGGAAGGTGAGCCTGCTCGCCGTGCTGACCATCGCCGTAAGCCTGTTCATCGGCGGCGCCTTTCTCCTGGTGAGCGGCAACCTCGCCGCCTCGGTCGAGCGCTGGCGGGGGGAGATGAGGGTGGTGATCTATCTCCGGCCGGAGACCTCCGAGGCGGAGCTGCGCCGGCTGGCCGCGGAGGCTTCCCAGGGACCGGGGGTCTCCTCCGTGGAACCGGTCACAGCCCAGGCCGCCCGTAAGCGGTTCCAGGAGGTCTTCCCGAGCCTCTCCGAACTCGTGGCCGGCTGGGAGGACGAGCCGCTGCCGGCCTCGCTGGAGCTTGGGGTCACCCCCTCCCCTTCTGGGGCACCGGGATATGAGGCGTGGCTCGAAGGCTGGCGCAAGCGGCCCGAGGTGACGCTAGTGGACGACGACCGCGAGTGGCTGGGCCAGCTCGAGGCCTTGGTGGCCGTGGTGCGGGCCGTGGGGCTGGCCCTGGTGGCGGGTCTCCTTGGCGCGGCCATCTTCACCATCGCGGTCGAGATCTCGCCGCTGCTGGCCGCCAGCTCC
>CAXTNS010000516.1:4812-5149 GCA_964245465.1 uncultured Thermoanaerobaculia bacterium | reverse complement strand
ACCCTGCGCACCCAGTTCGGTGAGCTTCGGACCGCGCTCCCCGAGGCCCTGGACCGTATCGAGACCTGGATCGACGGGCATCGGGACGGCTTCCTCGGCCAACTCGTCCCTGGTCCGGACACCGCGCCGGAGACCTCCGGGGAAAGCCCCGTCCCCGGCGCACCGCCGGGGCCGGGCGCGGCTCCGGCGCAACGCCCGCCGGCCCAGGCTCCGGAATCTGATGGCGGCGCTCTCTCCAAGCTGCCGAAGAGCCTCTCGGGCCAGCTTGGCTCCATGACCCGCTATCTCTTCTCCTTCCTCTCCTCGACCGTCTCGGTGATAGGTGGATTGCTGCTGA
>CAXTNS010000516.1:0-4802 GCA_964245465.1 uncultured Thermoanaerobaculia bacterium | reverse complement strand
CGCCGACGAGCGGGTGTGGGTACTTGTCCTTCACGCCCTCCCCGGCCGGCCCGTCCCCGGGCCGACGAGGTGCTGGGAGCCATCGGCACCACCTTGCGCAAGTGGCTCCTGACCCAACTCGTGATGATGCTGGTCATCGGCGTCATCACCACGATCGGCCTCTCACTTCTGGGGGTCAAGGCCGCCTTGCCTCTCGGGATCATCGCCGGCCTCCTGGAGTTCATCCCCATGCTGGGACCGATCCTCTCAGCCATTCCCGCAGTCGCCATGGGCTTCCTCGACTCACCGGAAAAAGCACTCTTCGTGGTCTTCCTCTATGCGGGCGTGCAGTTCCTGGAGAACCACATCCTGGTGCCCCTCCTGATGAAGCGCGGCGTCGACCTCCCGCCGGCCCTCACCCTGATCGGCCTCGCCGTGATGGCCCTCGTCTTCGGCTTCCTGGGCATGCTGGTGGCCGTGCCCGTCCTGGCGGCGGTGATGGTTGCGGTGAAGCTGCTCTATGTGGAGGATGTGGTGGGGGATGATGTGAAGACGGTGCTGGATGGGCCGGGTTCAGTTTAGAGCCGTTCCCCTTCTTGAGCCCGGAGGGCGGGGAGACTCCTAGCCCAGGGTGTAAACCCATCTCATTACACATATCTTGAGTCCTCTCTGGCTTCGAGGGCGATGACGAAGTCGCGGACACGCTGGAGCCCAATCCAGATCGTTTTCGGACCTGGGGGGCCATCGCCCTTGCGAGCCAGATACCCTCCCAGACCCGCGACCAGAGAGAGGATTTCCTGCAGACGGGGAGGCTCTGCGGGGGGAGCCCGCCGTTGGCTGACCCAGTACACGGCTTGCCACTCGGGGCGGGAAAACGCCACCTCGCACGACACGTCCGGCACCGTCCGGCCCAGCCGAGTCAGATACAACACGCGCCAAGCCACGATCAGGTACAGCGCCAAGGCGACCTCGATCCGTTCCCGGCTCTGCAACTGGAGTTGTTCGACCTTGCAGCCGTTTTTCAGAATGTGGAAGTACACCTCAATCTGCCAGCGACAGAGATACCACTGAATCTTCTCGCAGGCCTCGGCGAAGCTCTCCACGGGGAGACTGCTCAGCAGCAGCCAATCGATCGGGTCCTCCCCGGTGGGGGGATTCTCCTCGAGAGCCCAGAGAGCCGTCACCTCCACGGGGGGCAGCTTCTTGTCCGGTCGATAAGGCGGCCTCAACACCACCCGCGCTGTGCGCAGGCTTTGAACGACCCGGCGGGGGGAGCGGCCCCGGCCAGCCGGCAGATCGAATTCGATCTGACCCAGGCAGGCAGACTCGTCCATCTTCTCCCGCAGAAGGCCGCCACCCCGAACCGCCCGGTTCTGAGCCGCTCGAATCAACCACGCCGCCTGGTTCGTCTTCGCGGCCTCAAACAACTCGAACAGATCGGACTCTCGGTCCGCCCTATAGACCAGCCGGGTCTTACCCACTTCCTCCTGGAGGGCGCAGACGTTCTTGTAGCCTTCGACCCAGCGCAAGCTTTCCTTGTCCTCCAACGACCGTGCCAGACGATCCTGACGGTCCTTGCCACCATGGTCGCTGGCATCGCGAACCCACCGCCAAAACCCCAACACCCCTAAGCAGAGGCGTTCCGGCGTTACAGCAAGCATGGGATGAAGGTAGATCCCTCGGGTCAACTCATAGTTTAGAGGACCCAAGCCCTCGGTCTGGGCGCGGCTGGTGAAATCCAACTCGCTGGTGTCTTCAATGCACAGCACCACGGGATGCTGGCGGACGCGCTGCAGCGTTGCTTTGCGGTGAGGAGACAGAACCTTGTCGGCTGTGACCTTCTCGTTGTCAAAAAAGCGGTACGCGGCTTGCGTCTCGCTCCAACCCCGTAAGGCTACGGGGATACTCTTTTCGGGCTGATCGGCCAGCCGTCTCAGCATCAACTCCAATCGCCGGTTGAGTCGTTCGTCTCCCAGATCCGCGGACGAGGTCTCGGTCAACACCCAGTCCTCCGCCCCTCCTGGCCCTGCTTGGAATTCCATCTCCCCTCCCTCTCCATTGCGTAGCGCTTCTACGGATGAAGGAAAGCAGATCAGGAATCATTTGTCCACTACCCACTACTATTTTGTGTGTAATGGGATGGGGCGTAAGCCCGGGGATGACGGTGAGGCTTGGGGCCCAGGCCCGTCCTGCGATTCCGTCTCCAGCCGAGGAGCTCCATCCCAAATCCTCATGTCGTTCCCCTGACAGGGCCCTCGAACCTCGGGGAACATCTGTTCCCCAGGGCTCACGCCCTGGGCTAGGAGTCTCCCCGCCCTCCGGGCTCAAGAAAGGGAACGTCGCGGTGGGACAAGGTGAGGTTTTGCTCTTCTGCTACCCTGCCCCCTATGGCCGCTCTCCTCATCCTCGCCCACGGCGGCTCGTGGGACATGCGGTTCCAGATCTCCTCGCTCGCGGCGAGCGCGGCGGCGGTGGGAGACCGGGTGGACGTCGCCCTCTTTTTCGGCGCTCTGGATGCCTGGGCACGGGGCCGGTGGGATGAGCTCGATCCCCAGCCTCCCGTCTCGGCGGAGCGCCTGGAGTCGCTCGGCATGCCTCCGCTCTCCGAGATGCTGGCCGGGGGGCGCGAGGACGGCCTGATCCGCCTCTACGCCTGCAGCGCCTCCGCCCGCATGCTCGGGCTCGACACCGCCCAGGTCCAGGCCTCGGTGGACGCGATCCTCGGCTGGCAGAGCTTCAACCGCATGATTCGGGAAGCGGGGCAGGTGGTCACGCTTTAGCTTTTCATCTACAATTCCCAATCTTTCAGACCGGGCAGGGAAGGGGACTCTCATGGCAGGACAACGCATCGCTTTCATCGGCTCCGGCGTCATGGCCGAGGTCATGATCAACGGGCTCCTCACCCGCGAGGTGACCTTGCCCGACCGCATCTTTGCCGCCGGGCCTCGCCAGGAGCGGGCGGAGCAGCTCGTCGCCACCTACGGCGTGCGTGCCGGCACGGACAACGTGGAGGCCGCCGGGAACGCGGACATCGTCGTCCTGTCCGTCAAGCCGCAGACGCTCGCCAAGGTGCTGAAGCAGATCCGCGCGAGCATCCGCCAGGAGCACCTCGTGATGTCGATCATCGCCGGCGCCCGCATGGCCACCATCGGCAGCATGCTCGGCCACCCGGCGATCGTCCGCTGCATGCCCAACCTCCCGTGCCAGATCCACCGCGGCATGACCATCTGGACCGCCACTCCCGAAGTTTCCGAGCCCGTGCGCGAGAACGTGCGGAGCATCCTCCAGACCATGGGCAAGGAGATCTACGTGCCCGACGAGACGGACGTCGACCGTGCCACGGCCGTCAACGGCACGGGTCCCGCCCTCATCGCCCACTTCGTCAAGTCGCTCGAGGACGCCGCCAACTTCATCGGCGAATCCCGGAGCCTCGCCCGGCGCTCCGTCCTGGAAACCATCCTCGGCACGGCGGAGATGATCCTCAGCTCCGAGCGCCACGTCGGCGAGCTGATCGACGGCGTCACCTCCCCCGGCGGCACCACTTCCCGCGCTCTTCACGTGCTCCACCAGGGCCGCTTCTCGGCCGTGATGACCGATGCCATCGACGCCGCCTACCGGCGCACGCTGGAGCTGGGCACGAAGCTGGACGAGCAGGTGAGGGAACAGAAGGACCGGGAGGCTACGGGTGTCCACCGGATCGTGAAGTCATGACAAAGGAGAGAGGATGATCGCCCGGACGTGCCGTATGAACTTGAAGTGGCCATCGTAGGGGACTACCGGCACGCCTGCCCGGGCCGCGGCGGCGGCGATCCAAACGAAATTGCTGTAGGCCGAGGTATCGAGACAGTAGCGGCTCAACGCCACAACTCCTCGTCGATCTGCTCGGTGACCGCGACGGCTTCTTCGAACCGCTCGTACTCCTCCTGTGTCCACGTCCCAGCCAAGCGCGCCAAGCCGTTGCTTTTCTCTCCAAGCATCCGGATCTTCAAGGCCTGACGGAGCAGCTCAATCACGGTTTCTTCGAGCGATTCCTTCAAGCGCGAGCTTTCGCGTTCGAGCGCCTGAGCGAGGTCAGGTGGGACATGGCGGATCGTGAGCTGTTCCATGGTCGGGCTCCCCGGGTCCATCTTATTCTACCTTCTGATCTTTCCGCGCTTCCGTCCGCACCAGAAACGTCTCCTCGCCCACGACCTCTGGATCGAGCGAGAACTCGTAGAGCTCCAGCCCTCCGAACAGCGCCTTGACCCGCGGCCATCCGGCCGCCTGCATGTGGCGGGCGCCGTCGATGGCGACCGAGCCGTCTTCGTCGAACAGCACCACGTCCTCGTCCGCCGGGGGAGACCACTCCGGCCCCGGGTAGGGGATGGCCCCGGCCAGGGTCGTCGCGCCGGGCTGGGGCCGCACGTCGATCAGCACCGGCGCCTTGCCCTCTTTCATCCGCCGGAACAGCACGAACGGCGAGACCTCCAGTTGGGCATCGAATTGAACGACAGGAGTGGAATCGTCAAGGAAGCGGGTGGGCATGGAAGGAGATGATATCCTCTCTCCAATTCGCCTGATCCTTGTCCGGAGGTCCACGATGGTGACCAAGGCCGTTGCCGCACCAGCAAGGCCGGAGACCGCGCTTCCCTATGGAGCGCGCCTCCTCCTGACGATCGTTCTGCTGGCTGTGTACTGGTTCGCCCGCCGGATCCCATTGCCGGGGGTGGACATGAACGCCGCCCTGGAATTCTCACGCGCCGCACAATCTCCACAGACGGCCAGGAGCGCCAGCGTTCTGGCCCTGGGGTTCGGACCCCTGTTGATCGGCTTCCTCCTGATCG
>CAXTNS010000515.1:2638-5176 GCA_964245465.1 uncultured Thermoanaerobaculia bacterium | reverse complement strand
CCGCCGCCCGTGCTCTACCTGCGCGGCGAGGTGCCGGCCGGCCCGGCCGTGGCCATCGTCGGCTCCCGCCCGCCGGACCCCGATGGCGAAGAGGCGGCCGACCTCTTCGCCCGCGCCCTGGCCACGGCCGGGGTCACGGTGGTCTCCGGCTTCGCCAAGGGGATCGACGCCGTGGCTCACCGGGGCGCTCTCGCGGCCCCGGACGGCCGGACGGTCGCCGTGCTCGGCTGCGGCCTCGGGGTGGACTATCCCCGCGGGCACGGTCGGCTGGCCGGGGAGATCGCCGGCCGCGGCGCCGTGCTGAGCGAGTTCCCCTGCTCCATGCTCCCCCGGGCCTGGCACTTCCCCCTGCGCAACCGCTCGATCGCGGCGCTCGCCGCCGGCACCCTGGTCGTGCAGGCGGCCCTGCGCTCGGGCTCGCTGATCACGGCCCGCCATGCCCTCGACCTGGGCCGGGAGGTCTGGGCCGTGCCGGGGCGGATCTTCGACGAAGGCTCGCTCGGCGCCAACTCCCTGATCCGCGAGGGGGCGCAGCTCGCGCAGCACCCGGCCGACCTGCTGGAGATGCTCCTCCCCCGCGGCGCCCAGATCTCCCTTCCCATACCCCTGGCCGCCGCCGGACCGGAGCCGCCGTCCGGCTTTGCTGGCAAGGTCCTCACGGAGGTGCCGCCGGGAGGCTCCCGGGTCGCGGAGGAGATTGCTGTCCGCCTGGACGTTCCGATCGACCAGGTCCTGGCGGCTCTCTTGGAGCTCGAGATCAAGGGGTGGGTCAAGCGGCTGCCCGGGTCGGCGTACGGGCGGTGAGGAAAGGACCTCAAGGACAGCAAGGACTTCAAGGACGGCAGAGTCATTGCCCCTCAGTCCTTCTTGGTCCTTGACGTCCCTGGTGTCCTTGGCGTCCTTTGAGCCCGCACCCTTGCGGCCCGGCCGGAGCCGGTGGTACTGTCCCCGCCCTGTCCCGGGCGGCCCCCCAGAAATAATGTCGATGCCTCCGGGCGTTCAGAGAGCGCTATGGCTAAGAACCTGCTGATTGTCGAAAGCCCCGCCAAGACCCGGACCTTGAAGAAGTTCCTGGGACGGCAGTACGCCGTCGAGGCTTCGGTCGGGCATGTCCGCGACCTCGTCAAGAAGGACATGGGCATCGGTCCCGACTACGAGCCCCGGTACGAGGTGCTGGCCGCCAAGAAGGACGTGGTCAAGAAGCTCCGCGATGCGGCCAAGCAGGCGGACACCATCTATCTCGCCCCCGATCCGGACCGCGAGGGGGAAGCCATCGCCTGGCACATCGCCGAGATCCTGAAGGATGCCAAGGACGTGCGGCGGGTGACCTTCAACGAGATCACCAAGCGGGCCGTGCTCAAGGCCCTCGAGAACCCCGGCACCATCGACCTCAAGAAGGTGGACGCCCAGCAGGCGCGGCGCGTCCTCGACCGCATGATGGGCTTCCGCCTGTCGCCGCTCCTCTGGGAGAAGGTCAAGCAGGGCCTCTCCGCCGGCCGCGTCCAGTCCGTGGCCCTGAAGATGGTCTGTGACCGCCAGGGCGAGATCGAGGCCTTCGTGGCCGAGGAGTACTGGAACCTGGGCGCGGACCTCAAGGGCAGCGTGCCGCCGCCGTTCAACGCCCGGCTCCACCGCGTCGACGGCAAGAAGGCCGAGGTCCACAACGGCGAGGAGGCGGCGCGGATCGTCCGCGATCTGGAGAGCGGCAGGTTCGTCGTCGCCAAGGTGGAACGCAAGGAGTCGCGGCAGCGCCCTTCGCCTCCCTTCATCACCAGCCGGCTCCAGCAGGAGGCGGCGCGCCGGTACGGCTTCTCCGTCAAGCGCACCATGGCGCTCGCCCAGGGCCTCTACGAGGGGCGCGAGGTGGGCGACCGCGGAGCGATCGGCCTCATCACCTACATGCGTACGGACTCCCCCCGAGTGGCCGACGAGGCGCTCCAGGGTGGACGTGAATTCATCGCCTCGGCCTACGGCGCCGACGCTCTGCCCGAGAAGCCCAACGTCTACTCGTCGAAGTCGGGGGCGCAGGACGCCCACGAGGCGATCCGCCCCACGAGCTTCGACCTGCCGCCGGACGCGGTGAAGGACTTCCTCAAGGACGACGAGTGGAAGCTCTACAAGCTGATCTGGGACCGCTTCATCGCCTCCCAGATGCAGCCCGCCGTCTTCGACGTCACCCAGGTCGACATCGAGAACGGCCGCCATGTGCTGCGGGCCTCCGGCAAGGTGCTGAAGCGCCCGGGCTTCCTCGCCGTCTACCGCGAGACCCCGGACGAGGACGCCGCCGCCCCTGAAGAGGCCGAGGGCGTTCTGCCGCCGCTCAACGAGGGCGAGACCCTGGAGAAGGTACGGATCCTCTCCGAGCAGAAGTTCACCCAGCCGCCGGCCCAGTACAGCGAGGCCACGCTCGTCAAGGCGCTGGAAGAGAACGGCATCGGCCGGCCCTCGACCTACGCCACGATCCTCTCGGTGCTGACCGACCGCGACTACGTCGAGCGTCTCGAAGGGCGCTTCCGTCCCACGGCGCTCGGCCGGCTG
>CAXTNS010000515.1:0-2628 GCA_964245465.1 uncultured Thermoanaerobaculia bacterium | reverse complement strand
GCCCAACGTCAAGCGCGATGGCGTGCCGCTCGACGAGACGTGCCCCGAGGACGGCTCGCCGCTCATCATGCGCTTCGGCCGCTACGGTCCCTTCATCGCGTGCAGCAACTACCCGGACTGCAAGTACACCCGGAACCTCGAGGAGCCGGCGGCCTCGGCGTCCCCGGAAGGGGGTAACGGTGCCGCCGCCGAAGAGGAGATCCCGCCCTGTGAGATCTGCGGCAAGCCCATGGCCCTGAAGCGCAGCCGCTTCGGCACCTTCTACGGCTGCACCGGCTACCCGGACTGCAAGGGCATCCGCAAGACCGGCCCCAAGCCGGTGCCGCCCAAGCCGACGGGCGTCCCCTGCCCGGAATGCAGCAAGGGCGAGATCGTGGAGAAGCGCTCGCACCGGGGCAAGACCTTCTGGTCCTGCAACCGCTACCCGGACTGCAAGTTCTCTCTGTGGAAGAAGCCGGTCGCCCGCGACTGCCCGAGTTGCGGCGCCAACTTCCTCCTGGAGAAGGTCACCAAGAAGGCCGGCACCCAGTACGTCTGCAACACCGAGGGCTGCGGCTACGTCGAGGACGCCGAGGACGCGCCAAGCCCGGCGGAGGTCGAAGCCCTGGCCTGAGGCCGCCCTCAACAGGAGATAATCCCGGCATGAGACCCCGTCTGGTCCTTGCCGGGATTGTCCTCCTCTCCCTCCCCTCCTGTTTCGATCCACCCGTACGCGAAGAGCTGCGCCTGCGGTTCCTCCCCAATGGCGCCGTGGTGGCCACCAGCACCGTTCACATCGCCGATCCGGACGACAGCAACCCGGCGCTCGCCCGGCGGCTGGCCGAGACGCGCCAGGCGATCCTCGACGGCTCGGACGCCTGGGGCACGCGGATCGCCGGGGCGGATCCCGCCGCGGAGCGGTTCTCCTGGGAAAAGCGGCTGGGCGCTGTTCGATCGGCGTCGCGCTCCGCCGTCTTCGCGGAGCCCGCGGGCCTGGAGGCGTTCTTCCGCGACACCTCGCTCTCCGTCAGCTACTCGGTCAACCCCGAGCGTGGCGTGGCCGAGCTCACCATCGCGCCTGGCCCCTCCGCCCGCGCCACTCGCAAGCAGCGGGAGGAGACGGAAAAGACGCTCGGCGCCTGGACGGCCGAAATCGCCGAGTACCTGAAGGCCGGCCAAGCCCTCTACGCCTACCTCGAAGACCGGCCGGACCGCGCCTACGCCTGCCTGGGCACCCTGTTCGGCGAGAGCTTGAACGAGGAGGAGGCGAAGGATCTGAAGGAGCTGACTCCCGAGGAGCGGCGCCAGGTCGACCGGCTGGACGAGGCCATGGGCAAGGTTCTGGAGGTGCTCGCCGTATCGGAAGGGTCCGCCTACTCGCCGGACGAGGTCTCGCAGCTCGTCTACGATCCCTTCCCCGCGCGGCTCACCCTGAAGCTGCCGGGCGCGCCCCTGGAGGTAGAGGGCTTTCTGCGGGGAGTGCCGGGCGAGGACGGCGCCCTGGCAGTGCCGGGCCATGGCCTCTGGGAAGCCCTCCGCTCGCTCGAAGGGCGCTGGCTCTCACCCGACCCCGTCCTCTTCTATATCGAGAGCGCCCGCCAGGAAGAGAAAGACGGGACCGGTTTTCATACCTTCCTCGAAAAGCCGCGCCAAGCCGCCCCGGAGCAACAGCTTCCCTCGGCACGGGAGATCCGCTCGGCCATCGAAGAAAGCTTGAAGCCAGCGCCCCTCTACCGGGCGTCGTGGCGGGTGAATCCCCAGGACGAAAGCGAATTCCAGTGGGAGGAGGCGCCATGAGCTGGATCTACCTGTTCGTCGCCGGTCTCCTGGAGGTCGCCTGGGCGTCCACCCTTAAGCAGACGTTCCCTTCTTGAGCCCGGAGGGCGGGGGGACTCATAGTCCAGGCGTGACCCGCCCTCCGGGCTCAAGGCGGAATGCAACCCTGGCGCACGCGAGACGTAGAGGCTTCAAGGAGGATTCCCTGTGAGACGAGCCTCAATTTTTCTGATCGCCTTCGCCTGCTTTCCTGTCTTTGGATTCGCCGCAGACACCACACCGATCAAGAAATTGGAGCTGGGGACCTGCACCCTCCCCGGCCTGCCGCCGGAGGCCCGGTGCGGCACCTATGAGGTCTGGGAGAACCGGGAGGCGAAGTCCGGCCGCAAGATTCCCCTCCGCATCGTGGTGGTCCCGGCCCTCGGCCCCGACCGGCTGCCCGATCCCCTCACCTACTTCGAGGGCGGCCCGGGACAATCCTCGGTGGCGGCCACTCCCTGGATCGTTCAAGAGCTCGGAGCCCTGCGCAAGCGCCGGGACATCCTGCTGGTGGATTTCCGGGGGACCGGCGGCTCCGGCGGCCTCTTCTGCCCCGAGCTGCGGGGGAACGGAGGCGTCCAGGGTTTCCTGGACGACTTCTACCCGCCGGAGCGGGTGAAGGCCTGCGCCGAGCGCCTGGCGAAGACCGCCGACGTCTCCCAGTACACCAACGCCACCAGCGTCGACGACGTCGACGAGGTGCGCGCCGCCCTGGGTTACAGCCAGCTCAATATCTTCGGCGCCTCCGGCGGCAGCAAGGCGGCCCTGGTCTACCTGCGCCGTCACCCCGAGACGGTGCGCACGCTGGTCCTCATGGGCGTGTTCATCCCGACG
>CAXTNS010000514.1:0-5193 GCA_964245465.1 uncultured Thermoanaerobaculia bacterium | reverse complement strand
ACGCCGAAGCCGCCGGCAGCCAGCATGGGAATGTCGCCCAGCGGTCCGCGGACCCGGGCGAGATAGTCCGGCCCGCCCACGGGCGGCAGCGGGAAGACCTTCACCAGGTCCGCCCCCAGCTCGTGGGCGGCGACGATCTCCGTGCACGTCAGGGCGCCCATGACCAGGAACAACCCGGCCTGCCGGGCCTCCCGCGCCACGTCGGCGCTGACGTTGGGGGTCACCAGGAACTGGGCCCCCGCCGCGACCGCCTCGCGGGCGCGGGCCGCGGTCGTCACGGTGCCCATGCCGTACCAAGGCGGGCCTTCGCCGGCATCCGCGGGACGCATCGCCAGCAGCTCGCGGACGAGGCCGGAGGCGCCCGGCACGGTAAACGTGATCTCGATGAGCTCCACGCCGCCCGCGGCCAGGGCGCGTACCTGGGCGGCAGCCTCGGGGGTCGAGGAGGTGCGCACCACGCCGATCACGGGAGACCGGCGCAGGCTCAGGGCGACCTGATCTTTGAGTTGGATAGTGGTGGCCATTGCGGGGTCGGAGTCTATCACCACTGCCCTGCCGCGCTGGAGTCAAGATTCCTACTGGGAAAGTGCACCCTTCCGAGGTATCATTGCGAGCACGCGTTCGAGGGAGCGCCTCTTTAGCGGGATATGAACGGCAGATGGCAGTGTCCGATCAACCGGTAGGAAGAGAGTCGCTGGATCAGCTCCTGCGGCGGCTTCGTCCGAGGCTGAAGCAGGTTCTCGGCCGGTACCGTATTCCGGCACACGACGCCGAGGACCTCGTGCAGGAAGCCCTGATCTCGACGATCCAGAAATGGGACGTCATCCAGGACCCCGAGGCCTGGCTGCTCGTGACCCTGCGGAACCGGTGTGTCGTCTACTGGCGCAAGCGGCGCAACAACCTCTACAACTCGGTCGACACGGCCATCCTGGAGCTCCTCTCCGAGCCCGTGGCCGCGCCCCAGGAGCGCTCCGAGCTGCTGTGGGACCTCAACAACCTCCTCGAGGAGCTGCCGCCGCGCTGCCGCAAGCTCCTGCGCCTGCGCTACGGCCTGGGCTTCGACTCGAGCGAGGTGGCGGAACGGATGGGCTACCACCCCTCGAGCGTGCGCAAGGTGGCCCGCCGGTGCATGGCCGCCCTGACGTACCAGATGGTCACCCGCGGGTTCACCAAGATTCCCCTCCCGCAGGGGGATGACGACTCGGACGCGTAGGGCATTACCCCTTCTCCCTCAGTGCCCCCTCGATCCGCCGGCAGATCCCTCTCAAGATCCGCACGTCCCGGCTCCCCGGTGCCGCTCGGGCGGCCAGGCGCCGCAGATCGCGCAGGACGCCCGGGAAGCTGTCGTCGCGGGCGAAGCCGACCTTCTCCATGACGCCGGCGGCATGATCGAGCAGGCCGTCGATCTCGGCCGCGGTGGCGGGCGGCTCCTCGGCGGTCACCGTGGCGGTCGTCTCACCCCGGGCCAGGAACAGCTCATAGGCGAGGATCAGGACGGCCTGGGCAAGGTTGAGCGTGGGCTGGACGGGGGAGCAGGGGATGGAGACGATGGCGCTCGCCAGGGCCAAATCCTCGTTGGTCAGGCCCCCCACCTCCGGACCGAAGACCAGGGCCGTGGGAGTCCCCCCAATATCCTGAGATAGCCCGTCCTGGGCCAGCCAAGCGGGCAGCTCGCGGGGGGTGAGGACGGGGATGCCCAGGGTCCGGTCCCGCGTCGAGGTCGTGCCCACCACCCGGCGGAAGGGGGCCAGGGCCTCGCGCAGGGAGGGGACGCGGACGGCGTTCTCCAGGATGGGACGGGCGCCCACGGCGAAGGCCTTGGCCACGTCGCCGGTCTCGGCCGCCGGCTCCACCAGGATCAGCCGGTCGAGCCCCATGTTGGCCATGGCCCGGGCCGCCGAGCCGACGTTGCCCTGCTCGCGCGGGCGGACGAGAACGACGGCTGGGGCGCTCAGGATCAGCGGAACCCGCGGCGCAACTCGCGCTTGAAGACGTTGAAGGCTTCGTCGCCGTGAAGGGCGATCACCACCCGCTCCAGCTTGGTGCCCCCCTGGAGGAAGCGGTGGATCTCGGTGAGCATGATGCGGGCGGCGCGGTCGATGGGGAAGCCGAAGTTGCCGGTGGAGATGGCGGGCAGGGCGATGGACTTCATCCCCCGCCGGTCGGCGAGCGCCAGGGCGGCCCGCACGGCCGCGGCGAGTTTCTTGTCCTCGTCCCCCTGGCCCATCATGGGACCCACGGCGTGGATCACCTGCCTGGCCTTGAGGTTGCCCGCTCCGGTCATCACCGCCGTGCCCACGGGGGTGCCGCCGATGCGGTTGCACTCCTCCTGGATGGACGGGCCGCCCTTCTTGCGGATGGCCCCGGCGACCCCGGTGCCGAGCTGGAGTTGCTCGTTGGCGGCGTTGACGATGGCGTCCACCTCGATCTCGGTGATGTCCCCCTCGACCAGCTCGAGCTGGGTCCGGTCCAGCGTCACCGTCACCTTGTTCTCGGCCCTCTTCTCCGTCATTTCGGTCATCTCTGGCATCGACGCCTCCCTGGAATGATATCAAGGGTCATCTGAGGATGACTGGGGTGTGGGGCGCGCCCGGGCGACACACGTCTCCTGATACTCATAGTGTAGACTCCTCGCCGCCATGTGGACGGAGCTCAAGAAGAAGCTGGCGGCCGAGTTGGCCGCGACGATCGAGGAACGCTTCGGCGTCCGGCACGAGCCGTTGCTCGAGGTGCCGCCGCGCCGGGAGCTGGGAGACCTCTCCTCGCCGGCCGCCATGCAGCTCGCCCGGGTGCTCAAGAGGAACCCGCGGGCCATCGCCGAAGAGCTCGCCGGCGCCCTCAAGCGCCCCGAGGCCGTGCGCGACGTCCAGGTGCAGGGGGCGGGGTTCCTGAACTTCTTCCTCGACCGGGGGGCCTTCGCCGCCGCCCTGCTCGACGCTCCGCTGATTGACAATCCTCTCACCGGCAGCAAGGTCGTCATCGAGCACACCAACATCAATCCCAACAAGGCGGCCCACATCGGCCACCTGCGGAACGCCGTGCTGGGCGACGTCCTGGGCCGCTCGCTCAAGAGCCTGGGCTACCCGGTGGAGATCCAGAACTACATCGACGACACAGGCGTGCAGCTCGCGGACGTCGTGGTGGGCTTTATCGACCTGCGCGGCCTGTCCGCGGCCGAGGCGGCGACCCTCCCCGAGCCCTTCGACTTCTACTGCTGGGACCTCTACAGCGAGGTCGGCCGCTGGCTCGGGGAGGACCCGGAGCGCCAGCGCCTGCGCCGCGAGACCCTGCACGAGATGGAGATCGGCCAGGGGACGCGGGCCGAGATGGGCCGGCTGGTGGCGCGGCGGATCGTCTCCCGCCATCTCGCGACCATGCGCCGGCTCGACGTCTCCTACGACCTGCTCACCCGGGAGAGCGACATCCTGGGGCTCAACTTCTTCGAGATGGCCTTCGGCCGCTTGAAGGAGAGCGGCGCCGTGAAGCTGGAGAAGGACGGCAAGAACGCCGGCTGCTGGGTGATGCCGCTCTCGCAGGCCGAGGAGTTCGCCGGGCTCGAAGATCCGGACAAGGTCATCATCCGTTCCGACGGCACGGTGACCTACGTGGGCAAGGACATCGCCTACCAGCTCTGGAAGTTCGGCCTCCTGGGGCGCGACTTCGGATACCGCTTCTGGCAGGAAGAGGGGGTCTGGGAGACCACCCGCGAGGGCGTCGAGGGGCACCCGCTCTTCGGCCGCGCCCACCGGGTGTTCAACGTCATCGACGTGCGCCAGAGCTACCTCCAGAAGATCGTGCGCGCCGGCCTCCAGGCCCTCCATTACGCCTCCGAGGCCGAGCGCTCGGTTCACTTCGCCTACGAGATGGTGGCGCTCTCGCCGGCCACCGCCCGCCAACTCGGCTTCCTCGACGAGGCCGAGGGCGAGGACAAGGTGCTGGAGATGTCCGGCCGCAAGGGCATCGGCGTCAAGGCCGACGACCTGCTCGACCAGCTCATCCTCAAGGCCCGCGAGGAGATCGCCAAGCGCAACCGGGACCTCGGGGACGAGGAGCTCGACGGCCTGGCCCGCCAGATCGCCATCGCCGCCCTGCGCTTCTTCATGGTCAAGGCCACGACCAACCGCGTCATCGCCTTCGACTTCGACGAGGCCCTGAGCTTCGAGGGGGAGTCCGGACCCTACCTCCAGTACTCCCTCGTGCGGTCCAAGAACATCCACCGGCGCCTGCGCCAGGAGGGCATCGCCGCCGACGTCTCCACCGAGGAGGTGGCGGTTCTGCCCGAAGAGCTCTGGACCGAGGACCTCTGGGACCTGATCCTGGAAGTGGCGCAGACCGGCGAGACGGTCGAGAAGGCCACGGAGACGTTGGAGCTGTCCCTCGTCGCGCGCCACGCGCTGGAGATCGCCCAGCGCTTCAACGCGCTCTACCATCGCCACCCGATCCTTCAGGAGAAGGACCCGCAGGTGAGGGCCTCGCGCCTGGCCACGGTGCAGATCTTCCGCCGCGGCCTGGAGACCCTCGGGGAGCTTCTGGGGATCCCTGTCCCGGAGAAAATGTGACATGGAAGCCGACGGCCGTCCTCAGAAGAAACCGACCTCGCCGTGGGTGTACGTGGGCTGTGGCTGCGGAGCCGCCGTGCTGATCGCCTTGCTGGCCCTCGCCGGTCTGACTTGGGGGCTCTTCAAGAAGGGAAAGGAAATGGCCGAGACCATAACCGATCCCAAGAAGCGCGAGGCCAAAGTGCAGTCCGTGATCCCCTACGACAGCCTGCCCGAGGGCTACTACCCCGCCTTCGCCATGTCCATGCCCATGGGCTTCATGGAAATGGCCATGTTCACGGACCACGATCCCGATACCGGCAACAGCGCCGGGAGCACCTCGGATACCACCGGCTCGGATCACTCGGATCACAAAAGGCCGGACCTGGAGTTCGACAACCGGGGCTTCATGTACATGAGCATGCGCCAGATGCGGGACAACCGGACGAAGATGGAGCGCTACCTGCGCGGCGAGGCTCCCCGGCCGGAGGACTCCGGCTGGTCGCAGAGCAACGTCAATTTCGAAACCCAGGAGAACGTCCGCCGGGGCACCCTCACCGTCAACGGCACGGAGGTCCTCTACTCCGCCAACCGGGGAGAGATCGACCGCAAGGACGGCCCGCTGCTGCGCGGCCAGGCCGACGGCGTCGCCTGC
>CAXTNS010000513.1:0-5197 GCA_964245465.1 uncultured Thermoanaerobaculia bacterium | reverse complement strand
GGATGGGATTCGACGGCTTGGGAGAATAGCAGGCGGTATAGGTCCTCGCTCTTGCCCGTCACCTCAGCCGTCAGCCCTTCATCGAAGTCGATCCGGGCTCCCGGCCGGGCGCGCTTACCCGGTTTGACCAGGGCGTCCCACTCGCGCTCGCCCGTGCGCTCGACGAGCAGGACCTCCATCCGGCCGCCTCCGGCGCTGCGGCCGAAGAGGCGGGCCGGGATCACCCGGGTGTCGTTGAGCACCAGGAGGTCCCCTGGCCGTAGCAGACGGGGGAGGTCGCGTACCCGGGCATGGCGGTCCGGTCCCGTCCGGTCGAGCACCAGCAGGCGGCTCTCGCCTCGCGGGGCCGCCTCCTGCGCGATGCTCGCGGCCGGCAGGTCGTAGTCGAAATCGCTCGTCAGCACTTAGATAACCGAGACTTCGCGCAGGACGCCGACAGCTACCAGCAAAGCCACCAGCATCAGCCCGCCGGCGGTCCAGAAGGGCCAGCCGGCGCCGAACGCGCCGAAGATCCAGGTCCCCACGGCCGGACCGAGCGTGCGGGCGAGGGCGCCGAAGGAGCGGGAGAGGCCGATGGTGCCGCCCTGGGACCGCTCGTCCGTCAGGCGGCTCAGCAGGCCCAGGCTCGAAGGGTTGTGCATGCCCTGGCCCACGGCGAGAAGCAGGAGGCTCAGGAGAAGAAGCCCCAGATGCGACCAGACAGGATGAAGCTCAGCGGGCGTCAGCGGCAGCAAAACGAGTCCCAAAGCCATGAGGACGATGCCGGAAAGGATCAGCGAGCGCTCCCCGAAGCGCCGGACCAGCCGGCCGAGCAGCCCCCCCTGAATCACCACCAGCACGATGCCCACGAAGACGAAGAGCCACGACGTCTCCCGCACGCCGAAACCGAAGCGCTCCTGGCAGAACAGGGCGAGCGTCGTCTCCATGATCGAGAAGCAGAACATCACGAGGAAGAACAGCACCATGAGCCCCCGCAGCGGCCCGCCGCGCGCGACCGCGCGCAGGTCGGAGAGCCCGAGCCACGAGCCGCCCCGCGCCGCGGCTCCGCGTCGCAACTCCGGCGAGAGCGACTCCGGCAGGCCGAAGAGGGCGATCGCCAGATTGATCCCGGAGAGTACCGCGGCCGTCAAAGGCACGATGCGATGTCCGAGCCCGCTCCAGGCCCCAGCGTGGGCCAGGAGGCCGCCGAGGGCCGGGCCGAGGACGAACCCGAGCCCGAAGGCCGCGCCCACGAGCCCCATGGCCCTGGAGCGCTCCTCCGGGGGGGAGACGTCCGCCATGTAGGCCTGGGCGATGGCGTAGTTGGCGGCTGCCAGGCCCGAGAGCGAGCGGGCGAGGAGCAGGATCCCGTAATTCGGGGCCAGGGCGAACAGCAGGTACGAGGCGGCGCCGCCCGCGATGGAGGCCAGGAGCACCGGCCGCCGGCCCACGCGGTCCGAGAGGCGCCCGAGGAGCGGCGCGAACAGGAGCTGGGTCAGGCTGTAGGAGGAGAAGAGGAGGCCGATCTGGAAGGGGCTCGCGTGCAGCTCCTGCGCGTAGAAGGGCAGGAGAGGCAGGATCATACCGAACCCGATGAGGTCGAGCAGGATGGTCAGGAAGACGGTCAGGCGGGCCCGCTTGCCCGGCGGGCTCTTGGAAACGTGCACTTCGCTCACAAGCGCGGCAGTCTAGCCTACTTCCTCGGGTCGAGCGCGTCCCGCAATCCGTCATTGAGCAGGTTGAACGCGATGACGGTAATGGCGAGGGCGGCGCCGGGGAACGTCGCGATCCACCAGGCCTGAGTGAGGACGCCCTGACCTTCCGCGACCAGGTTGCCCCAACTCGGGGTGGGCGGCTGGATGCCCAGGCCCAGGAAGGATAGAGAGGATTCGAGGAGGATCAGGTTGCCCACGAGCAGCGTCGCCCGGACCAGCACCGGAGCCAGGGCATTGGGCAGCAGGTGGCGCCAGAGGATGGTCAAGGGGCGCTGGCCGATGGCGCGGGCCGCCAGGATGAACTCACGGTTGCGCAGGCCGAGGAGCTCGGCCCGGGTCAGCCGGCTGATCGTCATCCAGGCCGTGCCTCCCATGAGGGCCACCGTGGCCGCAGGCCCGGGGCGTAGAAAGGCCGCGAGGGCCATCATGAGGAACAGCCAGGGAAAGGCCATGAGGGCGTCGACCCCGCGCATGAGGATGGCGTCGATCCAGGGCCCGCCAAGGGCGGCGGCGGAGCCCACGGCGATGCCCAGGGTGAGGGCGAGCGCCATGGCGATCACCCCCACGGCGAGCGAGACCCGGGCGCCGTAGAGGGTCCGGGAGAGGAGGTCCCGGCCGAAGCGGTCGCTGCCGAGCAGGAAGAGCCGGCGGTCGGCGACGCCGCCCGGCGTCAGGTTCACGACCTGGGACGTGGGCAGGGTCTCCGTCCGGCCGAGACGCTCGATCTCCAGTCCCGCGGGCGTGCGCCGCACCCGGTCCGCCAGCCGCCAGCCGCCGTCCGCCAGGTGGACCGCCGCGAGCTCCGTGCCCGGAGGGCGCATGAGGGCGGCCGCAGGATCGAGCTGCTCGGCGGGATCGTAGGGCGCGAGCCACGGCGCCAGGAGGGCCACCAGGACCAGGAGGGCAACCAGGGCCCCGCCCCAGGTGAGCAACGGCGGGATCTTACGGCGCCTCGTCCTAGGCATCGCGGACCCTCGGGTCGACCACGGCATGGAGCACGTCGGCCAGGAGGTTGCCCAGGATCACCACGGTGGCCGAAAGCGAGGTCGCGCCCAGGATCAGGGGATAGTCGCGGGTGAGGATGGACTGGAAGGTGAGCCGGCCGAGCCCGGGCCAGGAGAAGACGACTTCCACGAGCAGAGATCCCGAGAGCAGGAGCGGCAGGGACGTGGCCACCACCTGGATCACGGGCACGAGGGCATTCCTCAGGCCGTGCACCCAGACGACCCGGCGCTCGGAGAGCCCCTTGGCCCGGGCGGTGCGGATGTAGTCCTGGCCCATCGCCTCGATCAGGCTGCCGCGGATGAAGCGGGTGGTGCCGCCCATCGCCCCGAGCCCCATGACGGTCGCGGGAAGCACGAGATGCCGCAGGAGGTCGAGAATCCGGTTCAGGGGGCTCATGAATTCGGCGTCCACGGAACGCATGTGGCTCGCGGGCAGGACCGGCCAGACGTAGGAGAAGAGGAGGATGGACATGAGCCCCAGCCAGAAGAGGGGCTGGGAGAAGAGAAAGAGGGTGACGACCCGGATCGTGTGGTCCACCGCCGTGTCGCGCCGGAGCGCGGCCGCCACGCCCAGCAGCAGGGCCGCGGTGATCTCGATGGCGAGCGCGGTCGAAGCCAGGAGCATGGTGGCCGGCAGTACGTCCCAGAGCGCCGTCGAGACCGGCCGCTGCTGGGAAAGAGACGTGCCCCAGTCGCCCCGGGCGACGGAGGAGACCCAGGTGAGGTACTGCTCGGGCAGGGAGCGGTCGAGGCCGTAGAGCCGCCTCAGGTTCTGCCGCTGCTCAGCCGTGAGGCGCTGCCCCTCGGACGTGCGGGTCGGGTCTCCGGGAAGCAGCCGCAGGAAGAAGAAGAGAATGGTGAGGACCAGCAGCAGGAGCAGCAGCGAGGTCCCGAGACGGCGCAGCAGGAAGATGGTCACGGTCTTTGCCGGGAGGACAAGCCTCCGGAAGCGGCTAGCCCTGCGGCTTGATCCACCACTCCTTGAGATTGAAGAGCGCGTAGGTGGGCGCGGGCTTGGCGTCCTGTACCCGCTTATTGACGGCGGCCAGGCGCTGGGACTCCCAGAGGAAGGTCATCGGCTGGTCGCGGTGGACGAGCTGCTGGATACGGTCGAGATAGGGTTTCATCGCGAGCTGGTCCGTCTGGGCCAGGGCCTCCAGGAGGAGCCGGTCCACCTCGGGGTTGCGGTAGCGGGCCCCATTGTTGCCGTTCGGTCCGATGGACCGGCTGTGAAGGTTGCCGGTGAGGTCGAGGCTGGTGTCCGGGGTGTAACCGAAGACCGTGGCCTCGAACTTGCCCTCCGTGATCTGGTCGATCAAGGTATTGAACTCGACCTGGCGGGGGGTGGCGCGGATACCCACTTTTTTGAGCTGGTCCTGGATCATCACCGTGGCGTCCGTCCGAAGCTGGTTGCCGTTGTTCGCGAGCAGCTCGAAGGCAAAAGGCCGGCCGCCCTTGTCGAGGACGCCGTCGCCATTCGTATCTTTCCATCCCTTGGCGACGAGGATACGGCCCGCTTCGGCCGGGTCGTACGGCCAGGGCCGGATGGAGTCGTCGTGCGCCCACACCGTGTTTATGATGGGCGAGTCCGCCACCCGGCCGTAGGGGCCGAGGAGGGTGTCGACGATCGTCTGGCGGTCGATGGCGAGCGTCAGGGCCCGCCGCACCTCGGGGTCCTTGAAGAGCGGGTGGTCGTTGTTCCAGAGGGCGGCGACGTAGAGGTTGGCCCAGAAGGCGATCAGCTCGAGCCGGGGCGAGGCCTTGACGCGGGGCACGTCCGCCGGAGCGATCTGGGCGATGAAGTCGAGGTCGCCGCCCAGGAGCTGGGTGAAGCCGGCGGCCTGGTCAGGGATCTGGCGCAGCACCACGCGGTCGAGGTAGGGCAAGCCCTTCTCGTAGTACCGGTCGTTGCGCGCCAGGACGGCCTGCTGCTGCGGCTCCAGGGAGGCGAGGGTGAACGGGCCGCTCACCACCAGGTTCTGCCGGAACCAGTCGCCGCTCTGCCGCCACTGGGAGAAGGGGAGCTTCGCCCAGGCATGCTTGGGCAGGATGATGCCCTCGTTGGCGTCCAGGAGCTGCTTGGCGTAGGCCTGCTTGAAGTGAAAGCGCACGGTGCGCGGGTCCACCACCTCGACGTTATCGATCCACTGCTTCGTCTCGGCGCCCTCCCAGCCCACGTCTGGATGGGTCTGGGCCTGCCAGGTCCAGCGCACGTCCTCGGCGGTGATGGGCACGCCGTCGCTCCACACCACGCCATCGCGCAGGTGGAAGGTGAGGACCTTGTGGTCGGGCGAGAACTCGTAGGATTCCGCCAACTGCGGCTTGAAGGTCGGCGGGTGCTCCTGGTAGTCGGGCTGCTCCTCGACCAGGTGGAGGAACATCCGGTAGAACACCTCGTGGTTGACCTGGCTCGACGGCAGGATCAGGGCGTTGACGCCGCTGAGCTCGGCCGTCCAGCCGGTCACCACGGTGCCGCCGCGCCGGGGACCGGCGGGAGTC
>CAXTNS010000512.1:4489-5211 GCA_964245465.1 uncultured Thermoanaerobaculia bacterium | reverse complement strand
GCCTACTTCCCGACCGTGCGGGACTCAAATGGGCGGCTTAAACGATCACGGATGGTAACACGTATTCATCTGCCAAGGATCAGCTCCTACGACTGCAAAGCTGGTTATGGTAAGGACACCAGCGAGAGGCAGAACGCGAGACCAGTTCTTCATAGAGATTCTCCAGTCGGAGTATGATCCAAGACCACTTTGGCTGGACCGAAATCTTGCCTTCGTAGAACGAAACCAATTTATTTCGTCAGAGCTGTTCCTCATGCTTTTTGTGACCCCGCCGGCCAACGCCTCTGCTGCTCAGCGGCCAGGAAGCGGAGCTTTCTGGTAGCCTGGGATCGAACACTACTTCGTCAATTAACCGAGATGGGTCGCCTATGGGATAAGAGAAAAGGTCTCCCGTGTAGCTCTTATCGTGGTTAAAGTAAACTAGACGTACCTCTTCCTCATGGCTAAATTCTTGACGCTTAAATATTAACGTCCATGCTTGACCTGTGCCAGAAGGATGCAGAATTTCACTTTCCATGAGTTGTTGGTTATCCAGCAGGTCGACGAGATCAGCTTCACCCTGATACTGTACCTTGCCGATAAAGCAGCTAATTCTTGTAAAATCACCAGTGGTCGCAGCTAGCGACTCAAGCAGTTTGCGAATAGTTGTGCTGACCTTGACGCCATCCGAGGGAGCGAGTAGGAAAAGAGGAATCAGGCTATGAATCTTCAGGCGCAAGGAG
>CAXTNS010000512.1:0-4479 GCA_964245465.1 uncultured Thermoanaerobaculia bacterium | reverse complement strand
AGGAGGGGGTTTCAGACGCCAGAAAGGCTGTTGTCTCCTGGAGAGGGCGTTTTTTCTCTGGAAGACCCTGCTCAGCGGCTGGCGACCCTCGCCAGGCGCTGGCGACCCTGCTCAGCGGCTGGCGACCCTGTTCCGCGCCTGGCTAGGGTGTTCCAGAGAAAAAACGCCCTCTACAGAGGACGCAGACCTCCTGGAAGAACCCGCTGGAGAAATCCGCAACGAACTTCGGGGACGTCGTACTAGTCGCCGCTGGCATCGATGTGGATGCCGCCGCCGCTCGAGCGCAGCTTGAGGGTGGAGCCGCCGCCGTTGAGGTCGCCCTGCAGGGTGGTGCGGGTTTGTTTGCCCTGGGCCTGTACCGGCAGCTCGCATTTCACCGAGCCACCCGAGGAATAGGCGTCGATGCTCAGCCGCGCGTCACGCGCCATGGCCACGCTCACGCCGCCGCCCGAGGAAGAGAGACTGCCGCCGGCTGTGTTGCCCGCCGCCAGCACGGCACTCACCGAGCCGCCGGAGCTCTCGGCCGTCACCCGCCCGCCGACTCCGTCGACGTGAACGCCGCCGCCGCTCGACTCGGCGATGACGTCGCCGGTCACCTGCGTCACGTCGACCCCGCCGCCAGAGCTCTCGGCGCGCACGTCGCCGCGCACCTGCTTGACCTCGACGCCACCGCCGCTGCTGCCGGCGTCGACATCTCCGGCGATGTCGGCGATGCGGAGCCCGCCTCCGGAGGAGCGCACCCGAGCATTCCCCTTGAGAGCGCTGACTCGGATGCCGCCGCCGGAGCTTTTGAGGTCGACGCGGGTCTCGCGCGGCACCCGCACGTCGAAGTGCAGGTTGCCGCTGCTGTTCCAGTCGAACCACTGGAACCAGCCATTACCACCACGGCGGCGGCTGATCACCCGGGCGCGGCCGGGCTCGCTGGTGAGCTCGAAGCTGTAGCGATCCTCGATGTCGTCGCGGGTGGAGGTGATCACCACCGTGGCACCGTCGGTGGCACCGCCGGTCACCGTCACGCTGCCGCCGGCGGCGTCGACCAGCAGCTCGCCTCCGGGAGCGAGGGCGAGCTTCTGCTGGCGGCGAAAGTCGGCGGATACCGGGGCGGCGGCAAGGAGGCCTGCAAGGCAGGTGAGGGCGAAGGCAGCGGCGAGCAGGTGGCAGTGGCGCATAGGTCGTCTCCTTGAAGAGCGGCTTCACCGACTACGACGAAGCGGAGCACGGAAAGGTTTCATCGGAACCAAGGACACCAGGGACGCTAAGGACCTCAAGGACGGGCAGCACGTCTTTCCTCCTTTTTGGTCTTGCGCCAACTCCGCCACGCCTGTATCATTCACTCATGAACGATTCAGCCGTGGCCGCCCCGCCTTCCGCTTCCCTGGTGTTCCAGGTGCTGGACGCGGCGCACGGCATGGAGGCGCGCCTGGAGAGCGCCCTGGAGGGGGTCGGGCTTTCATTGGCCAAGCTCGGCGTCCTCTCCAAGCTGGCGGGTGCCGGCGAGCCCCTGTCCCTGGGGTGCCTTGCGGGGCTGTGCGCCTGCGTGCGGTCCAATATGACGCAGCTCGTGGACCGGCTGGAGGCGGACAAGCTCGTCGAGCGGGTGAACGACCCCAACGACCGCCGTTCCGTGCGGGCCGTCCTCATGGATGCCGGCCGGGAGCGGCAGGCGGAGGGCGCGCGCATCCTCGCTGAGACCGAGCAGGAGCTCTTCGCGGGACTGAGCGAGGCTGACCGTGCCGCGCTCACCCGCCTGATGGGGCTTCTCGAGACGAAAAATCAATAATCCTTTTTTTATTCTGAATGTTCAGCACTGCACTTTCGACCGGCGAATGATTCAGTCCTGACCGAGGAGAAAACGATGAAGACCGAGACCCTTCTGTCCTCCGTCCAGATCGGACCCTACACTTTGCGCAACCGCATGGCGATGGCGCCCATGACGCGCAACCGTGCCGTCGAGGGAGAGGTCCCCAGCGAGCTCGCGGTCACCTACTACGCCCAACGGGCCTCGGCAGGGCTCCTGATCACCGAGGCGAGCCAGGTCTCGCCCGAGGGCGTGGGGTACCCGAACACGCCCGGCATCCATACCGACGCCCAGGTGGAGGGCTGGAAGCGGGTGACCGAAGCGGTCCACGAGAAGGGCGGGCGGATCTTCCTCCAACTCTGGCACGTGGGGCGGATCTCGCACCCCCTGCTCCAGCCCGGTGGCGCGCTGCCGGTGGCGCCATCCGCCATCGCGCCCGTGGGGACGGTCCGCCTGGCGTCCGGAGCGATGCCGTACGTAACGCCCCGTGCCCTGGAGATCGACGAGATTCCGGGCGTCGTGGCCCAGTATGAAGAGGGTGCCCGCCGAGCCCTGGAAGCCGGTTTCGACGGCGTCGAGATCCACGGCGCGAATGGCTATCTGATCGACCAGTTCCTGCGCGACGGCGCCAATCACCGGACGGACGTCTACGGCGGCTCTGTCGAGAACCGCGCCCGGTTCCTGCTGGAGGTGACCGAGGCCGTGGTGAAAGTGTGGGGCGGCAACCGGGTGGGGATGCGCCTCTCACCCCTGAGCGGCTACAACGACATGAGCGACTCGGACCCGGCCACGACCTTCGGTTACGCCGCCGGGGCGCTCAACCGCTTTGGGCTGGCCTATCTCCACGTCATCGAGCCGGCGGGGACGCCGAACGGCGTGGCGCACCTCCTGCGCGAGCGCTTCCAGGGTCCCTTCATGCTGAACGGCGGGTACAACCTGGAGACGGGCAACGCCGCCCTTGCCTCGGGCGCCGCGGATCTCGTCTCCTTCGGGGTGCCCTTCCTGAGCAATCCCGACCTGCCGGAGCGCTTCGCCGAGGGGGCGCCGCTCAACGAGCCCGACCGGAAGACGTTCTACGGCGGCGGCGCCAAGGGGTACATCGATTACCCCACGCGGGAGGCGGTGGCTTCTATGGGGACAGTGGCGGCGGTATAAGTCCGCAGCAACTGGTGGCGGGGGAAGGTGGCGGTCATCTTCTCCCCTCCCCTCAGGACCTCTTCCGCCACCCGCTCGCCGCTCTCGCAGCCACCCTCCATGAAGCCCGCGGCGGTCGCCGAGGTGTGCTCGCCGGCAAAGTGGAGGTTGCCCACGCGGCGCCCCTCCTCGCCCCCGAAGGCGGTCCACTGTCCGGGCCGGTAACAGCTATAGCTGCCGCGAGTCCACGGGAAGGTCGGCCAGAGGAAGCGGGACTGCTTCCCTGGCAGGCGCTTCTCCGCAATGCCCGGGAAGGCGCGGTCCACCTCGCGGGCGAATCTCGCGGCCTGCTCCTCGGGCGTGCCCTCCCCCAGTTCCAGGCCGTGCCGGCCGCCGGTGAAGTTGGTGAGGATGCCGGTCTCGCCCGGCTGAAGGCGACTGGTCTCCCAGCAGAGCTGATAGGGAAGGTCCGTCAGCGTGCTGCCGTTCGACCGGTACGGGAGCCCGGGCCGGCGCCAGATCCGCTCGGCGAAGCCCACCATGAGCTTGGAATTGGTGCCGTAACCCATCTCGCGGATGGCCTTCTTCTGGACGTCCGGGACGCCGAGGCTGTCGTCCAGCCGGATCCACGGCCCGCCATCCTCCCGGGGCCGGAGCAGGGTGAAGGGCACGGCGATCACCACGTGGTCGGCGGTCACGGTCTCGCTCGACCCGCCGCGGCGGACGGAGACGGCGAAGGTGCCGTCGGAGCGTTTGGAGACGGCTTCCACCGGGGAACCCGTCTGGACCCGGTCGCCCAGCCGCTGGGCCAGGGCCAAGGGAATCGAGTCGTTGCCGTTGCGCACGTGGAAGCGCTCGTCGCTCCCCCCGAAGATGCGGAAGGGGAGGGGGTTGGCGTCCAGGAGCAGCAGGAGGTTCAGGGCCGACTGCTCGGCGGTCTCCAGACCGTACTCGGTCGTGTAGGCCACGTCGAGGAGCTTGCGGAACCAGGGCTCGGTCTCCGTGCCCGCGAGCCACTGGGAGAGGGGGGTGCGGTCAAGCGTCTCGCCGCTGTTGGGCCCGCGGTAGGAGACCCAGTCGTCTTCCAGAGTCGAGAGGTCCCAGACCATGCGGCGCGACACCGGCACGAAGGCTTCCACCGCCTCGTGCTCCTCGATCCGGCGGCCGTCGAAGAAGAGGACGTCGCGGTCCAGGCCGACCCCATCGAGAACGAAGTCGTCGAGTGGGATCTCCAGCTCCTCGGTGAGCTTGCGGACGTTGACGTGGCTCGTGTCGATCAACTCGCCTCCCAGCTCGGCCACCTGCCCGCCGGGGTAGAAGCCGCGCTGGCTGAACATGCGTCCACCCACCCGGTCCTGCCCCTCGAAGATGCGGACGTCCGCCTGGTCGCGCAGCCGGTAGCCCGCGGTCAACCCGGCGATGCCGGCGCCCACGATCACCACCCGGGAGCGTTTCCCTCCGCCTTCAGGGGGCGAGACGGGCGACGGAGCGAACGGCCGGCACCCCACCATGGCGAGCCCGGCCGCGGCCGCCGTGCCGCCCAGGAG
>CAXTNS010000511.1:4842-5217 GCA_964245465.1 uncultured Thermoanaerobaculia bacterium | reverse complement strand
GCAGCTCGCGCCGCTGCATCAGCTCCAGCTCGCGGGCGTTCTTGCCGTGGGCGAAGACCCCCACGTCGCTGCCGTTGGCGAGGGTGACTCCGGATTTCAGGGCGCGGACGAACATGTCGTGCGAGTCGCGGACGCGGGGCGGCTCGGGCTCTCCGGGCTTCCAGCCGGCGTAGCGGGAGATGGCCTCGGAGGCGGCCAGGGTGGGGCAGAGGGCCACGCCCTTCTTCTTCATCAGCGCCAGGAGCTCGTCCGTGGCCCCGGAGCCGTGCTCGATCGTGGCCACCCCGGCCAGCACGGAGCGGCGGATCCCCTCCTCGGTGTTGGCGTGGGAGGCTACGGCCAAGCCCGCGCTCCTCGCCTCGTCCACGGCGGCCT
>CAXTNS010000511.1:4308-4832 GCA_964245465.1 uncultured Thermoanaerobaculia bacterium | reverse complement strand
GGGTCCCCCAGGCCGGCGGCGGTAGTCGGCGTAGACCTTGATCCAGTCGGCCCCGGCCGTGATCTGTTCGCGGACGGCCTTGCGCACGGCGTCCGGACCATCCACGACCTGCGCTCCCTTGGGCATGTCCCAGCGGGGATCGAAACCGGCCGGGCCGTAGGAGCCCGTCGCCACGAGCGCCCGGGTGGAGGTGAAGACGCGCGGTCCGGGGATCAGGCCCGAGGCGATGGCGTCCCGCAGGGCCACGTCCGCGAAGCCCGCGCCCTCGGTGCCAAGGTCGCGCAGGGTGGTGAACCCCGCCTCCAGAGTGGCCTTCGCCGCCACCACGCCGCGGATGGTCCGCAGCTCCAGGGGTTCCTTCAGGACCTGGTCGTCCCAGGGCGTCTCGTCATAGGGATGGAGGAGGAGGTGCGAGTGGAGGTCGATGAGCCCGGGGATCAGGGTGAGCCCGGCGAGGTCGAGCCGCTGCGCGCCGGGCGGGGTCTGGATCGTGCCGGCCGCGGCGATCTGGGCGCTCCGGCCGG
>CAXTNS010000511.1:0-4298 GCA_964245465.1 uncultured Thermoanaerobaculia bacterium | reverse complement strand
GGGCGCCGGTCAGGAGGAGAGCCAGCGCGGCGGCTTTCAATGGTATCCGGCTCCGGGATAGAGCAGGTTGAGCGCCAGGGTCTGCAAGGGATCGGAGATCACCGGGAAGATCCGCCAGGCCGCGAACAGGCCGATCAGGGAGAACATGGGCTGGCGGATGAAGCTGTGGAAGCGCCGGGCCATGTCATCGCCCATGAGGGCCGGCAGGATGGCGCTGCCGTCCAGGGGCGGGAAGGGGATGAGGTTGAAGGCGAACAGGAGGAGGTTGAGCGAGAAGAGGATCGAGAGAGGCGTCACCGCTCCCGTGGCCCAACTCCCCGGAACCGCGGCCGTCACCGCGGTGAAATTCGCCACGTCCGGCGGGTAGAAGGCCCCCGTCCAGACCCCGATCCGGATCAGCAGCCCCGAGAGAATGACCAGCAGCAGATTGGCGGCCGGGCCGGCGGCGGCCATCAGAGCCGACCGCTTGGGGTAGCGGTGGGCCCACTCGGGGTCATAGGGAGCGCTCGCCCAGCCCATCATCCAACCCCCTTGGCTGGTGCCGAAGGTGATGAGGGGCACGAGGAGCATCCCGATGGGCTCGCGCTGGATGTGGGGGAGCGGGTTCAGGGAGACCTGTCCGCCTTCATACGCCGTGGGATCGCCCAGCTTGTACGCCGCGAAGGCGTGTCCCGCCTCGTGGAGCGTGGTCGAGAAGATGAAGACCACGAACCAGGTGACGCCCAGAATGAGAAGCTCGGGGCTCACGCGCGGCTCAGGTACTTGTTTTCGCGCGTGTCGATGAGGATCTTGGTGCCCACCTCGATGAAGGGCGGCACCATGACGGTCAACCCGGTCTCCATCTTGGCCGGCTTGTAGGACGCGCTGGCCGTGGCGCCCTTCATGCTCGGCTCGGTGTCCACCACCTCCAGGGTCACCGTGTTGGGCAGCTCGATGCCCACCGGGTTCTCGTCGTGGAAGTCGACCTGGATGACCGTGTTGGGCAGGAGGTAGAGCATGGAGTCGCCGAGGGTCTCGTTGTCCAGGGTGACCTGCTCGTACGTCTCCTGGTTCATGAAGTGGTGGCCCGAAGGGTCGGAGTAGAGGTACTCCATCTGCCGGGTGTCGAGGATGGCCCGCTCGACCTTCTCCGTGGAGCCGAAGCGGTGCTCGAAGCTGTTGCCGTTCCTGAGGTTCCGCATCTTGGCCTGGACGAAGCCGCGCAAGTTCCCGGGCGTGACGTGCTGAGCGCTCATGACACGGCAGACGTCGCCTTCGAAGAGGATGCACATGCCGACGCGCAATTGTGAGGACTGGATCAAGGTCGAATCTCCCGTGATTTGTCTGGATAAGAGACCGGACGCCGGCGGGTAGGCGTTCGGGATCGGGGAATTGTAGCGCGAAGGCCTAGCCTCACCAACTCCGGCTCCTCTCCGCGCCAGCACGGCGTCCGCTTGGCCCGGAACCCGGCCGGGCCTCTCGCGTCGCCCCCGCGGAAGGCTCGCCGGGCGGAACGAGTGGCCTTCGGACCCCTACGGGAGGCTTGCCGGGCGGAACGAGTGGGCTTCGGACCCCTACGGGAGGCTCGCCGAGCGGAACGAGTGGGCTTTGGACCCCTACGGGAGGCTTGCCGGGCGGAACGAACCGGCTTTCGATCCGACCGGAAGGCCCGCCGGGCGGAACGGGCGGCCCGTTCGCCTCGTCAGGGCTCTCGCCGGGCGGAACGAACAATCCGTTCGCCTCGCCAGGGTTCTCGCCGGTTGGAACGAACGGCCTGTTCACCTCGCCAGGGTTCTCGCCGGGTGGAACGAACGGCCAATTCGCCTCGCCAGGGCTCTCGCCGGCTGGAACGAGCCGTCCGTGGCGTTCCGCGAGAGACCCGTAAGGGGACCTGTCCCGATCCAGCGAGTGCCCCGCACGAAGGCAAGGAGCTCCGAGACGCCGCGGGCTCGAAGACTGCGGTAACTGGATTATGATACGGGTGTCGCCGGATGGAACCGCCGACACCTATAGGGGAGACCTGGGATGAGGAAAATTTCCGCCTTCACCCTCGTAGTGATCCTTGCCATTTGTTTCCTGCCGGCACCGGCCCCCGCCGCACCTGTGCTGGTGGGCCACCAGCCGCCGGCTACCGGTGAGCAACTCGTTGAGAGGGTCCTCACCTGGTTGAGGCAGAGGCTGCCCGAAGCTCCGAAGCCCCAGAAGGAGCCTCCGGTTTCACGGAAGTGTGGAGGGACGCTTGATCCGAATGGGGAATGCCGTCCCTAGGTTGAGCTTGCCCATTGCGCGAAGTGCCTTGAGCGCTTCGACAACCCTCGGAACGTCGAGGCGGTCTCCTAGCTCTGCGTCTAGAAGGAGCCGAGACGCGAGCGCCTCTCGTTCAACCCCTAGAACCTCAAAAATCTGCTGTAACGCCACCAACGAGGCCGGTTCGGGAGTCGCTTGGTGGCTCAACAGCTCAAGACCAGCGAGAGCCGCATCGAAAGGCAATCCAAGCGTCAAAAACTCATCTCGAACCGCTGAGAGCTCGATTTGTGCGACGGCGGGGAAATCTCTTTCGAGTGCAGCGGTTATCCTTGCATTGAGCCACCTTGAGCGAAGTAGGACGAGCCTGTCTTCAACCACCGGAGCCGCGGCAAGGTGTTCAAGCACAACGGTCAACGCCAAATCCGGTTCTCCAGCGTCAACGAGAAACCAGGCTAGATTGTGCACCACTGCGAGCGCGGTCACCTGATCTCGCGCCGGGAAGTCGAGAGCTGATCGCAGATGACGGATTGCGGCGGCAAAGTCGCCTGAATGGCCTGCAACATTGGCTCGTTGGATGAGGCAAGCTCCGATGGCATGGCCATCCTCATCGTCGTGGCTGAGTCGGATATTCAAAGCTTTTTCGAGGTTGAGGTCAGCTTCGCGAAACTCGCGGGTCGACTCCAGCAAGCTCGCTTCCAACTCGTAAACTCGAGCAGCCAACAGTTGATCTCCAACACCCTCGAACGCAGCCCACGCCAGCCTGAAAGCCGCCCGCGCTTCTCGGAAGCGATTACACACCCGGAGCGCGTTGGCGTAGTGAGCCCAAGCTTTACACCGCTCCCTCGCCTGATCGTCTGGCAGGCGGCTGGCGACCCTCACCGCCTGCCTCGCGAGCGAGAGCATGGCCTGAGGGTCCTCGTGGCGGAGAGCCTGGCTCTCGTCAAGGAGTTGCTGGACCAAAGGGTTCATTGAGGCTGGGAGATAGCCTATCACAGGCTACTTCTTCGGAACGGTCGGATACCTCGCTAGAAAGTCGCACAAGGCCCGTAGCAGGTCGGCGTCTTTCACTCCAGGGACGACCTCCCGGCCGGGCTGCTCTGACCCCAGGAACGTTTCTGAAGGGACAGCTTCATCATCCCACTCGGCTAGAGCCTGGTAGAGGTCCGAGAGCGAGAATCCTGCGGCGGCGGCGATGGCCCATAGTTTAAGCGCCTCGACAATTCGCGGAACCAGAATGTCGAGGCGCTCGTTGAACTCGGCGTTTAGAAGAAGCTGAGCGGCGAGCGCTTCTCGCTCGACGCCCAGGGCTTCAAATATGTGTTGTAAGGCGGCTAACGCGGACGGGTCTGGAGTCGTTTGGAAGCTCAACAGCTCAAGACCAGCGACAGCTGCGTCGAAGGGTAATTCCGAGGCCAGGAACTCGTCTCGAACGGCAGCGAGCTCCAGTTGAGCTTCCGAGCCGTCTTCCCTGGTCAATGCCGCGAGGATTCTCGCGTGGAGCCATCTGGAACGGAGAACAAGAAGTCTGTCACCCACCAGCGAGGGTGCCGCCACCCATTGCTCAAGGACGACGGTCAAAGCCAGGTCGATCTCCCCTGCATCAACCAGAAACCAGGCCAGGTTGTGGACGACAGTAAAGGCAGTCGCGGCGTCGCGTGCCGGGCTGTCCAGGGCGGACCTGAGATAACGATGGCGGCTGCGCAGTCGCCAGCATGGCCGGCCACATTCGCTCTCTTCACGAGACATGCTCCAATGGCGGCACCGTCATCCCCTTGATCAAGCCGGATGTGCAGAGCCTTTTCAAGGCTGTGATCAGCTTCGCGAAACTCTCGTGTGGACTCTTGCAGGCTGGCCTCCAACTCGTGAATTCGAGCCGCCAGGAGTTGGTCCCCAACGTTCTCGAACGCAGCCCATGCCTGCCTGAAGGCCGCACGTGCCTCGCAGAAGCGATTACACACCCGGAGCGCGTTGGCGTAGTGAGCCCACGCTTCACATCGTTCCCTCGCCCGATCGTCTGAGAGGGTGTCTCGAAAGTTCCTAGATTCTGAGGTAAAATGCCCGGTATGGGCTAT
>CAXTNS010000510.1:4477-5228 GCA_964245465.1 uncultured Thermoanaerobaculia bacterium | reverse complement strand
GATTCACCCCAGGAGATCCCGGCGCTCTTGGCCGCTCCGTTCGGAATGGCGGCGAGCGAAGCGCGGCGATGCAGAGCCCACCTCCGATCAGCTTGCGAAGCATGAAACCTCCTCCTCCTCTAGATTTCAGCAGTATACTTTTCGACCATGCTCCTGCGCGAAATCTGGTTCGAACGCGAAGGCACGCGTCTCTTCGCCGTCGAGGACGGCGAGGGCCGGCCCATCGCGATGCTGCACGGAGGAATGGCCAGCCACGTGGCGAGCCTGCCCCTGGTCGCGCCCCTGGCCTCGCGGTACCGCGTCCTCACCCCCGACGTGCGAGGCAACGGCAAGTCCTGGTATGGAGATCCGCTGACCTTCGACCAGCTCGCGGACGACGTCGAAGCCCTGCTGGACCACATCGGAGCGGATCGTGCCGTGATCGGCGGGGTCTCCGGAGGCTCCGGAGTCGCCCTGCGCTTTGCCCTCCGCCACCCGGACCGGACGGCGGCTCTCGTCCTGGTCAAGCCCGTCTACGCTGGCGAAGAGCGAGGCTATACCGAGCCACAGAAGCAGACCTTCGCCATGATGGATGCCATAGCCAGCCGAGCCCTCGACGAAGGCATCCAGGTGCTGCGTCCTATGTACGCGAACCTGCCGCCGGAAATCCGGGAGAAGGCCCTGGCGATGCTGGAAGGCTTCGACGCCGCGAGCGTCGTGACCACCAGCCGCTTCATCGCCTCAGGAGCGCAACCCTTTACGTCCACCGCGG
>CAXTNS010000510.1:3614-4467 GCA_964245465.1 uncultured Thermoanaerobaculia bacterium | reverse complement strand
GTCTTCGATTGCGCCGGCGTCGACTGCGGACCTGGCGGGGGAGATCGGCACCTTCTGTGATCGGATCTTTGATTGAGACGGCCAGCCAACAATCCAGGGTAGGCTCGTTTGCTTTGCGCTCTCCTCTTGAGCCCGGAGGGGCGGGGAGACTCCTGGCCCAGGTGCGTGAGCCCTGGGGAAGGACGGCGATCCCCCAATAATTCCTGGAGCCCCAATCCGGGATCCCACAATTCGAAATTTTCATCTCCCCGGACACCCGGTTTCCCCAGGGCTCACGCCTTGGGCTACGAGTCTCCCCGCCCTCCGGGCTCAAGACAGGAAATTTCCCAATCGGCATCGTATCTGTAGAGTTGGCGGAACAAGGACGGTCCGGTCCCGGACTTGGAAGAGCGGTGGCGGAAGGCCCGACGCGTGGAGCAGGAGTCCCGCCGGGGCCGACGGATCGGGTTGAGCGGGTGGCCCGATGGTTTTCAGAGGGCTGACTCGAACCGGACCGCCCGTCGGAAGGTTTGTTGACCCTGGCGGATCGTCCGCCAGGGGTGGCGGGCTTTCCGCCGCGAGTGGCGAGGCTCTCACCGCGGGTGGCGGATCCTTCGCCGCGGGTGGCGGGCTTTCCGTCGCAAGTGGCGAGGCTTTCGCCAGGGGCGGCGAGGCTTCCGCCGCGAGTGGCAGACTCTTCGCCAGGGGCGGCGGGCTTTCCGCCGGGGCCGGCGAAGCTTCCGCCGCCGGTGGCGAGGCTTCTGCCGGGGGTGGCGGACTCTTCGCCGCGGGTGGCGAAGCTTCCGCCGGCCCCGGCGAGGCTTCTGGAGACCGCGGCGAACGGTCCGCCGGACTCAAAGGAGGTTTCCAAGAG
>CAXTNS010000510.1:0-3604 GCA_964245465.1 uncultured Thermoanaerobaculia bacterium | reverse complement strand
TCCTCTTGACCTCTGACAGAGCTTGTCGCCCGTAAAATCTCAGATCTCAGCCTCACCCGGAGGTCCGGCGATGCGCACGGCCCTCCTCGTTCTCCTTGCCGTAACACTGTCGTCCGGGCCGGCGCTGGCCGGCAATCCCCTGGCTCATACCTTCTCCATCGTGGCCCGCGATCCGGCCACGGGAGACTTCGGCGTGGCCGTGTTCGTCAAGGTCGACTATGGTCCCTCGGGGCTCAAGCTCGTGAAGAGGAGGACCAGGCACTCGCCATCTTCAAAGACGTCTTCGCCCGCGAGGACCACTGGTAGGTGTTACCGTTCGTGAGCGGACAGACGAATCCCACGAGGAGGTCCATGGGATTCGTCTCTGCTCGCTTATTGAGTATTGGTCGTGCAATCAACGCGGCTTGGACAGCCACGCACAGTCTCGATACAGTTTGGGCCGACACAGGTCTGGCAGGTCGGCTTGCAGGTGTTCGTGTTGGGGCAGTCGAGCTGTGCCGTGGCCCCCGCGAGGGTGTACAGATCGGACTGATCAAGCTGTTTGAGGGTCTCGCGGTTGAGAGTGAGCTTGGACGAACCCTTTTTCTTCATGCTATCTCCTTTCCGAAGTAGCTGACAGCAATCGCCAGATCTTTACACATGCCATTCAAGGATAGCGCAGATCTGCGGCTTTTGGGCACCCTCTGAACGGGCAACTTGCCCTCTACAAACTCCGTTGCTACCGTTGCATGTTATGAAAAATACTGCGGCCGTCCGCGCGTCCGTCCTGTCCCTCGTCCTCGCGCTCCTCACCACCGCGGCGTACGCGCAGCGGTGCCCGGTGACCGGCAAGCCGCTGCCGACGGCGGCGGAGCGGCAGTTCATCGTTCCGGTCAAGCTTCTCACTTGCTTCATGACGTCGGCCGAGATCGCCGCTGTCCGCAGCTCGATCGGCCATGACGCGCAGACGACGGTCACCGACCCGGCGTTCGAGAGCGGCGAGCTCAATCCAGATGGCTCGGTGCGCCCGCCTCTGACGGCGGAGCAGACGGCGGCGCTGGCCAAGATGCACTCGATCCTGGACGACGACATGCGGCAGGACGCGGTCATCCGGAAGTTCATCGCGAATTCGGACGTCGGCGGCTTTCTCTATGGCCGTACAGTGATCGGCTCGCCGGACAATCCGATCGTGGTGAACACCAATACGGTCCGTGGCTTCATCGGGCTGGAGCGCAATACGCAGGGGCTCGACGCGGGCGCGACGATCGGCGCTCTCGGGCTCGACTATGAGACGACCGCCAAGGGGCAGTTCACGGATACCATCGACATTCCGTTCCGCCGGCAGGTCTCTCAGGAGGTCCTCCAGCACGGCCTGCACTCGATCCGCCACTTCATGTCCGCGCAGGGAGCGATGGATGCCCAGATCCCGCTGGCCCGGGATCTCAACGATTACGTTGAGGCCCACGATCCCACCCTCGATGACCGCTCGTTCGAGATGAACCGCCAGGGTCAGGGCAATCCCTATACCGGCCTCGGGATGTCCGACGACATCGGCCTGCTGACCCTCGATGAAACGGATGCCGAGGATGCGATCTATCCGCTTCACATCAATGAAGAAGACGTGATGACCGTGCCCACGCCGCTGGCCCGGGGCGACGTGCTGCTCCGCCGTTCTCTCGACGGTACGGAGACGCTGATCGCGCGCTATGTAAAAACCACGCGCCCAGACGGCACCGTCGCCAACGTCTGGTACCTGTCCCCCCGGCTGTCGGCCGCAGATCGCGCCTATTACCGCGGTCTCATCCGGCAGGCGGCGGCGCGGGTGGCGGCCGCGGGTGGCTGATGCCGCTCGTCCGCCGGAATACGCCGCAGGGGCCGGTCTGGGTGCGTCCACCCTTCCGGCCCGAGGATTACTCCGTTCCTCCGGAGGCCTTGCTCCTCTTCGAGCGCTGGCGCGGACGCGGAGACGTCGAAGGCACGGAGGCGATCCTCACCCTGCGCGACGGTCCCTTCGGCAACTACGTCCAGGTGGACCGCCAGGTCCGCGACGGCAGGACCTGGATCGTGCTGCTGGAAGCCAGCCGCGAGTTCGCGATCGAGGTCGAGGTCAGCCGCTCGGGATTCGGAGAGGTCCTGGCTGTGCCGCCTGAGCGGGCGTATGGGTTGGCGCGTGACAGGGACGCCCTACGTTCTCGTCCGGTCATCCAGGAAGAGTGATGCTCCGAAGCCGGCGGTGAACGTCATCAGCGATCCCACGAGGGCATACCAGGGCCAGGCCAGCGAGGTCCCAAAATAAATCGCCGTCATCCCCGCAAAGCCGGTGACGAGGCCCGCGAGAGCGGCACGCTGGCCGACACGGCGCGAAAACAATCCCAGGAAGAAGACCCCCAGGACGATCCCCGTGGTAAAGGCGGCGATCCCCAGGACACTGCTCACGATCGAGGACTTCAACCATTGGCCGGCGATCCCCACGGCGATCTGCACGGCTCCAAAGAGGGCGGTGAGGATGCGGGTCACCCGGAGCTGCCGTTCCTCGGAAATCCTCAGGAGGTCGTTGACAGCCACGGTCGCGCAGGAGTTGAGGGAGCTCGTCATGGCGGCGGCGAAGATGGCGCCCAGCAGCAGGCCGACGAGGCCGGTAGGGAGCTCGTCCAGGATGAAGCGGGCAAAGACGCGGTCGGGACGGTCGAAGGCGGCGGCGGGCGGGTGGAGCTGGTAGAACGCCCAGAGACCCACGCCGATCAACAGGAAGAACGCGAACTGTGCCAGCACGACCACGCCGCTCGCGCAGAGGGCGCGCCGGGCGTCCGGAAGCCCTCGGGCCGATAGATAACGCTGCACCATGAGCTGGTCCACGCCGTGGGAGCCGAGGGTGATGAAGACGCCTCCCACCAGTCCCGCCCAGAATCCGAAGGGCTCGCTCCAGTCGAGGCGGAAGTCGAGCACCCGGAGCTTGCCGGCGGACTGGGCCATGGACACGAGCTGATCCCAGCCGCCCGGAAGGCGGTTCAGGATCGCGGCGAAGGCCACCAGCGCCCCGGCCAGGTAGAGGAAGAACTGAATGAAATCGCTCCACAGCACCGTCCGCATGCCGCCAACGTAGGTGTAGACGACGGTGGTGATCCCCAGGGCTGCCACCGCCCAGGGGATAGAGATGCCGGTCATCTCCTGGAGCACGAGGGCGGAGAGGAAGAGCCGCAGGCCGTCGGCCAGGCTGCGGGTGACGATGAACAGGGCCGACGCCGTCCGCTTGGTGGCGCCGCCGAACCGGCGGTTGAGGACCTCGTAGGCCGTGAAGAGGGTGCCCCGGAAGTATTCGGGCAGCAGCAGGAAGGCGACGGCAAAACGGCCGAGGAGGAACCCCAGCGCGATCTGCAGCCAGGTGAAGTCCCGCTCGTAGGCGAATCCCGGAATGCTCAGGAAGGTGACGCTGCTGGTCTCGGTGGCGATGATGGAGAAAAGGATCAGCCACCACGGCAGGTCCCGGCTCCCCACCGCGTACTCGGTCACGTCGCGCGCCCCCCGGCCGAGCCACAGGCCGAGGAGGACCATGCCGGCCATGTAGGCGAGGAGAACGGCGAGGTCGAGAGAGGTGACGCTCATGGGTGCGAGGGGAACTATACCG
>CAXTNS010000509.1:1898-5245 GCA_964245465.1 uncultured Thermoanaerobaculia bacterium | reverse complement strand
CACGAACACCAGGGCCGCGATGGCCTGGTGCAGCAGCGCCGCCAGCACCACCGCCAGGATCAGGATCTCCGAGGGGAAACGCAGCTTCTTCACCAGGCTGGCGTTGTCCGTGATCGCCGTCGAGGCGCGCAGCACCCCCTCGTGCAGGGCCGTCCACGGCAGCAGCCCGCCGCACAGGAAGATGGCGAAGTGGCTCGTGCGCGCCCCCCCCGGCGAGACCTTCATCACCGTCGAGAAGCCGAAGGTGAAGAGGACGATCTGCCACAGGGGCTGGAAGAGCGACCAGGCAAAGCCCAGCACCGAGCCGGCGTAGCGGCCCTGGAAGTCGCGCTTCACGAGCTCTTTGAGGAGGAACAAATGGTGCTTCATGCGTACGGTCCGAACCCTACCGGGCGGACCCGGCTATGTCAATTGACACAACTCCTGATGGGGGCGTAACATCCTTCTCAAGACAATCCGGCTATGCCATCTTGACATAGTCTGGGCTTTCAGGCAAGATCGTTATGGCCTCAGCAGAAAAGATACGTCAAGTCCAGTTGGTCGGCCGCAAGATCCGGGAGCTTCGGAAGGAGCACAAGTTGACTCAGGTAGAGTTGTCTGCCCGACTTGGGATTCAGCAGTCCGATCTCTCTCGCATGGAGAAGGGCGAGTACCGGGTCAGCCTGGACACGCTCTTCCGCATCCTCGCCGAGTTCAAGATGAGCATCGGCGAGTTCTTCGAAGGCGTCGCCAAGGAGTCGATCACCCCGCGCGACGTCAAGCTCATTCAGGACATCAATTCCCTGCCGCAGGACGCCCGGCGCGAGGTCGAGGACTTCATCGCCTTCAAGCGCAGCAAGGAGAGCCGGCAGGTGGACGATCCGACAGACATGCAGGAATGGGAGGCTGAGAAATGAGCGTCGGTATCTTCGAGGAGTTGAGGGATCTTGGAGAGGAAGCGGTTCAAGCCGGACGTCTGGAAGAAGCCGAGATTCTGTTCGAGCAGGCGTTGGACCACGCCGAGGATCTCGGCGACCCCGCGTTGATCGACCTTGGGATCTGCAACCGTGCGGCCATGCGGATCGAGCTCGGGCGTGGTGAGAACGAGCTCTCCCGCCTGCGCGAGATCCTGCTGCGCAATGGCAATCCCCAGAACTGCCGCCTCGCGGCCTACAACATCTCCCGCTACTACGAGCTGACGAAAAATTTCAAGAAGTCGCTCTTCTATGCCCGCATCGCCCTGGAGCGCGCCGAGAGCCTGGGACGGCGGGAGTGGATGGCCTCCTCCCACAACCGGATCGGCAACGTCCTTCTGGCCGAAAGCTTCGTCGACGAGGCCTGCCAGCGTTACGAGACGGCGCTGACCTTGATGCCTCAGGGCCATGACGTGTGGCGCGCCCGGATCCTCGACAACCTGGGCTACTGCCGGACTTTGCAGCGCCGTTACGCAGACGGCTACCAGTTGCTCTACGAGAGCCTCCGGACCCTCCGCCGCTTCGGATCCGAGAGATACCTGGTGTCGACTCTGCTCGACCTCAGCTTCGCGCACATCGAGACGGGCCGCTACGAGCACGCGCAACGCCGAGCGGTGACCGCCCTGTGCATGGCGGAGCGAACCGAGCAGACCGACTCGATCAAGAACGCGCTCTATCTTCTCGGTGAAGCCGCCAATCTGAGCGGCGACATGGAAGCAGCCCATACCCATTTCACGAAATTGCAGCGGGATTTCTTCCCGGATGCATCCTATCTGCCGAGCTTCCTGATGACTGTGGACATCCGGAAGATGATTAACCTGCACGCCTGAGATGATGGAACCGACCATGAGCAAGAAAGCCATTCTTTTCGGGATTGCCGCGGCGGGCCTCCTCGCCACTTCGGCCTCCGCCCTCGAGCGGACCGCGGCCCTCGGTTCCCGGGGCGAAATCTATATCGCCAAGGCGGGCACTTACGGGTCCCTCTTCCCGACGGGCAACGAGACCACCCCGGGCAACCCGGTATTGGCCGTCGAGGTCACCAAGGTCAGCTCCTCCACTCAGCGGTTCCTGGTCCCTTTCACCAAGGGCGCAGAGCCGGAGAGCTCCCCGGCTCTGATCTACGAAGATGACTCCGACACTCTCTTCGTAGTCTGGGAAAGCCGCACCACGCCCTTGAGCTCCGTCCTGCTGCTGGCGGGCTTCGACGGTACGCACTGGACCCAGCCCATTCAGCTCTCGGGCAATCCATTCTCCTCGAAGTCTTCGCCCCAACTCGCCATCCCCCGCGATTCATTCCCCGTTGCCGGCGAAGACGGCGCCACGGTGATGCGGCAGCGTACGGTCCTCCATCTGATCTGGGAAGAAGAGGGCGCCCCCGGGAACTTCGAGATCCTCTACACGCCTGTCATCCTCGAAGAAGGCAGTTATCTGGGCCTGAATCCCGTCTACCACTTGAGCGATTTCGTCGCGGACGGCGACTCGGGATCGAGCTTCGCTCCTCCTCTGGCGCTCGTCCACTCCCCGGTTCTCCAGAACGGAGGGGACTCGCGTACGGTCGTGGTGGCCTTCGTCTCCACCCCGGGACGGTGGATCACCAGTCTGGTGATCGACGTGCTCCCCGAGGAGCTTTCGCAACTTGCTGATGAAGCTCGGGCCAACATCATCGACATCGGACGGCAGGGTTCCTTTCCGGCCAACCGCTCGGCGATGGCTGACAGGGCCAAGGCGGATCTCATCACCCGCGGCGTCGCTTTCCATAGCGACGTGATCCGCTTCATGGCCGACCAGGTCCGCGAGCAGATCCTGGCGGATCACGGCGATGACCTCGTGGCTCTCGCAGAGAAAGCCCGCGCCAACATCATCGACATCGGCGTCCGGCTCTCCGGCCGGGGATTGCGCGACCGGGGTGATACGGCCAAGGCTCGGATCGCGGAGATCGAAGATCCGCAGCCGCGGCCCGACGCTTCGCCGGCCCACCTGATCCACTTCCGGGTCGCCGACAGCCGGCCCGTGCCTCAGGTCGGCAGCAACGGTCCCCGGCTGTTCGTCTCCGAGGGCGGCGAGGACATGCTGATCTCCTGGACCGAGAAGGACCGGGTGCTCTACCGCATGAGCCGGAATGACAGTTGGACCGAGCAGCGAGAAATCAAGCTCTCCGATTCGGTGAACCTCGAGCGGGCCTACGAGATCCTCGCCCAGCGCGTCCGGAACCATTGACGCGCCTCTCCTTGGAGGATTGAGAAGAGCCGGGGAAACCCGGCTTTTTTCTTTTAGCGGATTTCGATCGGCCGGCCCGTGGGACGGGCCCGCAGCACCTCGCCGCCCGCGCTCGCGAGGGCCGCCGCCACGGCTTCCTTGCGGATGGCCTCGAGGCTGATGCCCGGCTTCGCCGCG
>CAXTNS010000509.1:0-1888 GCA_964245465.1 uncultured Thermoanaerobaculia bacterium | reverse complement strand
TTCGGCAGGGCTCCCGCTTCCAGAGCGGAGACCAGGACGGCAGCCGTATCGGCAATCCCCTCGAAGCGGGCTGTGGTCTCCGGCTCCGCTTCCAGACGGCGGCGCACCACCTGCCAGTTGTTGCCCGCCGAGAAGTGGCTCTGCCCGGAGTAGACGACCACGAGGCTGGCCGCCAGCGCCTCCAGGTCCACCTCCAGCCGGCGCACCTGCTCCCGGCCCGGTGTGGGACGGATCTCCAGGGCGCCGCCCAAGAGGGCCGGATAGTGGTCCTGGATCCCCGTCGGGAGCCCCATCAGGCGCGCTTCGAGATCCCGGGCCGTGGCCACGAGCTCGTGCGGCAGGGAGCGGGGACGGCCGAACGCCTCTTCCGCCGCGGCGAGGAAGGCGACCGTCATGGCGGAGCTGGCGCCGAGGCCGCCACCGCGCGGAGATTCACTGGCCAGGACGGTTTCGAAAGGCGGCAGGTCCAAAGCCGAGGCGATCACGCCGATCAAGGCCGCGTCAGGATGGCGGGCCAGCTCGGCCGCCGAGGACGCTTCGACGCGGCTCCCGCCCTGGAGAACACGATAGCCAGGGCCTCCAGGCTGGACCTGAACCGTGACGGCCAGGTCCACCGCCACGTTGACCGTGCGGGCCTGAGGATGGAAGAGTCCGAGAGGCCAGATGTCGAGGGTACCGCCCGCCAGGTCGACCCGGCACCACGCCTTGGCAGCCGTCATCCGAAACCGCCCAGCACCAAGGAGAACAATCAGCGGGCGAGCGCTCCGCCGGACGCCCGGGGCTTCCCGCCGTCCTCGGCGGCGAGCTGGGTCTGCGGCACTTCCGGAATCCGGAGGTTCGGTGGGACGACACCGTCCCGCATGCCCGTCCGCAGCCCGTCTCTCCACGAGCGGAAGGCGGCGAGTTGCGAGCTGGAGAGCGGCTCGTCGCGCACGCTCTTGAGCGTCAGCGGATCGATCCACTCGTTGCGGAGCTTCACCCGGTAGTCCAGATGCGGCCCGCTGGCGAGGCCGGTGGCACCGGTGTAGGCGATGACGTCCCCCTGCCGCACCCGCGCTCCCGGACGGATGCCGGACGCGAAGCGCGAAAGGTGGAGATAGGCCGTCATGTAGCCGCCCGGATGCTGCACCTTGACGACGTTGCCGCCGCCGCGGTCCCAACCCGCCGAGGTCACGACGCCGTTGGCCGTCACCAGCACCGGCGTGCCCACGGGCGCGCCGTAGTCCACGCCATAATGGGGCCGGTACTGCTTGAGCACCGGGTGGAAGCGCCGGTGGCTGAACATCGAGGTGACATGGGAGTAGCGCAGGGGCGAACGGAGGAACATCTTCCGCATCGGCCGGCCCTCGCCGTCGTAGTAGACGCCGCTGTCACCGTACCGGTAGGCCTCGTGCAGACGGCTCTGGTTGTCGTAGACCACCGCCAGGATGGTGCCGACCTCGTGGAACTGGCCGTCGAGCTGGATCTCCTGGTAGAGGATCTCGAACCGGTCGCCCCGCCGCAGGTCCTTGGTGAAGTCGAGGTCCCACTGGAAGACGTCGGCCAGCCGGTAGGCGAGCGCCGAGGGGCCGCCCGCCTGGCGGATCGACTCTTCGAACGAGCCCGCGAGCGTGCCGCGGAGAGGACGGACTTCGATCTTGCGCTCGAAGGGTTGCCAGTCGCTATGCCACTGCGCGCCCTCGCGCACGATTTTCATGCCGTTCAGTTCCTTCGTGCAATGGGAGGCCGTAATCTGCACCGTAGGCACGTTCCACGCGCCGGACACGAAGTAGACCAGCAGGATGAGGCCGGCCTCGAGCTTGCTGCCCTGCAGGACGTGCGAGACATAGAACAACATCACCGTCACGGCGACGCCCAGGGCTGCACCGTTGACGACGAAGATCAGCAG
>CAXTNS010000508.1:0-5270 GCA_964245465.1 uncultured Thermoanaerobaculia bacterium | reverse complement strand
GTGGCCCATGCGCGAGACGGCGTTCTCGTCGCCGTACGCCGCCGCATCGACGGGGGCAACAGCCGCATTCTCGTGCAGTGGCTCGACGGCCACGGTAACCCGCGCTGGGGGGCGGGAGCGTACGCGGCCCCCGTGGCCGGCAGAGAGGACCAGCTCCAGCCCTTCCTGCTCGCGAGCTCCGACGGCGGCGGCTTCGTCTGCTTCGTCCGTGATGCTCTGATCCTGGCCCGCAACAATTTCTACTGTCAGCGCTTTAGTCCCGAGGGTCAACGGCTCTGGGGCACTGGAGGAGCCAGAGGCAGCCTGTCAACCCTATTCGCGGAGGAACCCAAGGCCGTAGCCGCGGGAGACGGTGGGCTGCTCGTCTTCTGGCGCGATTGGGATTCGGTCTCGGATGATCCGAAGGTCTTTCTCCGCGGGCAGCGGCTGGGGCCGGACGGCGTCCGCCGCTGGGGTGACGAGGGCACGATCGTCTTCAAGAACAGCTTTCCCTGCGAGGACGGGTGTGCTCTAACCACGCCGTGGATCTCCGCCGTATCGGATGGCACCGGCGGCGCCATCCTCGCTTTCGACGGCCGCATCGGTCGCCTGCCGGAAGGCGCCGACTACAACCACGTGACCGTTCAGCGGATGAGCGCTGGCGGCGAGAGGTTGTGGGGCGAAGAAGGCGTATCGGTGTTGCCGAGCCGGCCGCCTCAAAATTTATACACTCTGTGGCCTTATCCGGATGGCGGCGCCGTCGTTGCGGTCTTGACCTACCCGTTTGAGCTCGTCGACGGCGGGATCCATCTGGTCTTGCAGCGGATGGCCGCGGATGGCCGCCCACTCTGGCCCACGGAGGGGGTGACGGCCGTCGATCTGACCTCGTCACCCGACAACGTGTACGAAGGTCCGGTCCACGGCTCCGTTGACGACGGCGTGCTGCGGATCGCCTGGGACCGGTGCGGAACCGAAATCTATCCCCGCTGCGAGATTCGCTTCTCAGCCTTCGACGCCGCCGGCAACCGCCTCACCCCGAGCGACGCAGTCCCCCTGGTGCGTCTCACGCTGTCTAGCGATGTGTCGTTGCTTCGTGGATTCGCCTTCGACCCTGCGAGCGGTTCCTCCTTCGTGACGTGGGAAGGCGGGAGGGGCACGGCCGCCGTTCTCTACACCCCGCAGTAAATAGGCGGAGGAATACCATGGTCGTTGAAGCACAGGTAACCATCAAAGGACCCAAGGCGGCGATCTGGGCCGTAATCTCCGACATCGAGAACGCCTCGGAAACCATCAGCGGAATCGAAAACATTGAGGTTCTCGAAAAACCGGCCAACGGGCTCGTAGGACTCAAGTGGCGAGAGACCCGAATGCTATTCGGCAAGCCGGCTACCGTGGAAAAGTGGATCACTGAGGCTGCTGAGAACGAGTTCTACAAAACCCGAGCAGAAGATCAGGGGTTTGTATTCCTATCCACCACGAGCATTTCAGAGAGCCGTGACGGCATTACGTTGACGAGCTCTCATGATTCCAAGCCTCAAAGTATTGTCGCAAAATTGTCGATCCCGATGCTGTTCCTGTTCAGGGGCGTGACGAAAAAGGCCCTCCTGCAAGACCTGAACGATATCAAGTCCGCGGTTGAACAGAAAAAATCGACTGCAGCCTAACAACGGCGTGCAGCTTGATAGATCGATCTGTAAAGACTCTAGAAGTTTGTCAGGCCGGCAGGTTCATCCTGCCCACCCAGGGCGGCCGTGGGGCCGCCCCTACGGACAGAAACTGTTACAGCTCTCGCAAGGCAGTCGCCACCGGCAGGCGGGCACCCAAAATAGGTTCCAAAATAGGTTTCAGGTGAGTGGAGAACAGAAGGAGATCGAGGGGCGGCTTTGATGGAAGTGGTTCGAGACGAAGGCATACGAACAGACACGGATCGGGTACTTCTGCTGGGCCCGTCCCAGGACGCCGACGACGGTGTCGTTGACGGCCGGGTTCGGGCGAAGGAGGAAACGGCTTTGGATGGTTCGGCAGGTGACCTCGACGAGGGCACCGCCTTCAGTGATGAACCGCCGGGCTTGAGTTTGTGAGGGAGGACCGAGGCCCATTTCGACATTTTCAAAACGGTAGTGGCTCTTTCTGGCAGGATGACCCCCGGTAGCGGGCACCTAGCAGGTGGGCGAGCGGCGGCAGCGGCGAAACACCTGGGACTTAGAGTTGGGGCTCCAAGCTGTTTGGCGCCGGAGAGTATCGGAGGTGAGAAAATCCGGGCTAAGTTCTCAGTTCGGATCCGAGTCGGCCTTCAGTTGGGCACGGCAGCTTGCAAACCGGCGCACCAGCCCCGCATACCGCCGTTCAAGCTCAACGAGAGCCTCATCGCTGAAATTCTCGAAAAGCCACTTGGCATCCGCATTGGAGACCGGGATCGAACCGACTGCGGCAGAGAGGCAGAAGCAATAGCTCGCCTCCGGCTCGCGAGGGTCGTCGCCAGTGAGGACCTCGATACAGGCATCCTTGATGCCCTGAATGTAGTACACCGCCTAGAGCTCCCGCCTGGGCCCCGGCGGCGGAGGCGCATCGGCGGGGACGGCGGGCGTAGGCATGGGATCGGCGGCAACCGGCTTGGCCGTCAGCGCCGTGGGGGCGGGAACAGGAGTCAAAGCGACGCCGGTGGACCGCCTTGCGCGAACACCGGTGGTATAGGAAGCCGTTATTTTCCGGCTGGGGGTCTGACAGGTCGCCGGAGCATCGGAGAAATAGATGCAGTCCGGCACTCCATCGATGAAATGTACGCTCACCGATCCCCAGCTTCGGCCATTGAAGCCGTCATAGGCATACTCCGCAGCCATCTTCGACGGGCGGCCCGCGGGATCCCTGGACGACACGGATATGTTCGTCACACTTCCGCTCACGAATCGATTGGCGACCCAGGTCCTGGCCTGATCCGCTACGAGATCCTTGATCAGGTCGGCGTACTCTTGTTCGCTCAAGGCAGCCCCTCGACCCGCCACCGAGGATGGCGCCGCATTCCCGTCCAACGGTACCGGCCTTTGATTCAGGGCGAACAGACGCAGGTTTTCCTCGAATCGCTTCAGGCCAGGGCTTGAGCAGTCATTCATCTGAACCAGGGCGTTCACGTCATTGGCCGTCGCCTGCGCCAGATTGATCATGTTCATCGCACCGCCGGCAGGCCCCCCCTGCCCTAAGAGGAGGCGACCCAGTTGGCGAAGGCTGTCAGCGGCAATGAGGCGATCAACCTCCTTCATGGCCGCATACAGACGGGGGTCCGCATAAAGCCCGGTTCCCTCGGTCTCATAGTGCGCGCACGTCCTGCTGATCTCCACACCGAAACCATTCCGGGTGACGTTGTAGAGGTCACATCTCTGGAAGGTCATTTCGACCCTGTTCTTCGGGAGATGATCCTCACATCTCTGCGCGTACGCGTTGAGGTAGCCCTGAAAGAGAGCCTCAAATTTCAGGTCATCCCGATTGAAGTCGATGCTGTTAAAGTCTCCCCGGAACAACGCCGTCAGCGTGTCTTCATTGAAGAGCCCGCTCGCCGTAAAGCTGTTCGCCGTGACCGCAGCCTTAGGCGTGCCCTGTTTTGAGGGTGGCCGAGAGTTGGACGGCCGCTTTGGCGCGGTGCTCGCCTCCCTCTTGACCGGCGCACCCGCAGCCTCCACGCCTGCCCAGGGAACCATCAGCAGAAGCGCACTGAGCGCGGCAACAACTCCCAGGCACGCTTTGATGGACATCATATGAGTTGCCTCCCTGTCGAGCTCTTGATCGCATTGAAAAGCGATGGTCGCTGATTTGGGGCCCGGCAGAACGCTCCAGCGCCCACTGCCCGTCTTCCTCTTGAGACACTGGATTGCTGCCGATGTTTAGTGGACAGGACAGTTGCAGGCCGGCCAACGCTGCGACGGTGAGCGGCGGAACCGCGCTTTTTCGGTGTCCGTCCGCTCGATCGGCGGGTTAGGCGACGCGTCAGCGGCTGTCGAGTGTGCGGGCGTGCTGTCTACGGCAGGATGAGCCGCACTTGCCAGAGCAGTGGCCGGCCGCGAGATCGGAGATAGGCCAGATCTGGGGGTCCAAGGGAGTGCCGCGCAGGCTTTCAAGTAGGGCACGGGTGCGTCGGTAGGAGTCCCGGTCGGGAGTGTCAGTGGGTACGTGGTGGACAAAGGTGCCCAGTGCATGAGTGCAGTATTGCTCGTAGGCCGGAGTGTCTAGCACGAAGTCGTGCCATAACTCATCCAGCGCGCAAGACGGAGTAAGACCCTCTGCGCTCTCGGTTGCGGCCTGCAGGAAGAACTCGAGCTCGGTCCACAGAGCGGTCGCAAACGGACGGCTGGTGGAGGTTCGCTCTATGAACCCCTGAAGCGCCGGCTCGTGAAAGCTACTGCGGGAGGTTCTAGACTATGGAGTTTGAATCCCCCGAGGAGGATTCGCGGCACAGCCTCCCAGCCGCCTCTCCAGCCCCGAGAGCCGCTGTTCCGCTTTGAGAAGACCCTCCCGGATCGGGTTTTGCCGCATGCTCAGCCTCGTAGCCTGCGATTTCGTTTCAGTAAGTATACCGCAGAGGCGGGGCGGGACACATGGGTCCTGATCTCCGAAGGGGTGAGTAGAAAAAGAGAAATCGGGCTATGAGTCTTCAGGCGCAAGGAGGTGGCCCTCCCGCCGGCGAACCGGAGACAGCTCCCAGGCGAGGCGCAGAGCCTGAGTCTCCCTAGCTGAGCCGTCGCGCCAGGGCATAGGGGGAGGTAGACCTGTCCATGTCCTGCGGCGAGGTCAGTCTCGTGGAGACGCTTGACTCCTTTCAGATGGGTTTTCAGGTCCCATAGAGGAGGGCAACATCGTCACTGTGTCTTTGGCGTCCTTGCGTCTGTCAAGGCAGGATTGACCTATCGGCGAGCGCCCTTGGAGCGCCGGCGGGACGCCCACGTACCCCCAAAGCCCTGCTCGGGACCCGAACGAGCCTCTCGCAGAACCCCGCGGAAGGCTCGTTCCGGCCGGCGAGCCTCCCGTGGAGGCGAACGGATCGCTCGTTCCACCCGGCGAGCCGGCTTTGAGGGTCAACAGGCCACTCGTTCCACCCGGCGAGTTGTCCGTTCCGGTTCAAAGTCCACTCGTTCCGGCCGGCGAGCCGCCCGTTCCGTTTCAAAGCTCACTCGTTCCGACCGGCGAGCCTTCCGTAAGGGTCACGAGCCCACTCGTTCCGACCGGCGGGCCTTCCGTAGGGGTCACGAGCCCACTCGTTCCGACCGGCGAGCCTTCCGTAGGGGTCACGAGCCCACTCGTTC
>CAXTNS010000507.1:2969-5279 GCA_964245465.1 uncultured Thermoanaerobaculia bacterium | reverse complement strand
ATGTAGAGCTGCGGCCGGGGATCGACGTGGAGCCCCGAGTGGCGGACGTTGCCCACGATACCCACGACCGTAATCCAGGGCTCGTCCGTCTGGCCAAAGCCGCCAAAGCGAAAGCGCTTGCCGAGAGGGTCCTCCCCCCGCCAATAGGTCCGCGCCATGGTCTCGTCGATCACCGCCACGAGCGGCGCCTTCTCGACGTCACGCTCCTCGATCAGGCGGCCGCGCACCCGCCGGATGCCCATGGTCTCGAAATATCCCGGCGAGGCCCGGCGGAAATCAGCCAGGGGGAGCTCCGAAGGCCTGGGCTTCGGCTTGCCTTCGATCTCCAGCCCCTCGATGTCCTCCTCGCCGCTCATCGGCAGGCTCGACACCATGCCCGCGGAGGTCACCCCCGGCAGGGCCCGCAGCCGCTCCAGGACCCGGGCCGTGAACGCCGACTGCTGCGCGTCCTCGGGGTATTTCACCTCGGGCAGCAGCACCTCCAGGGAGAGCGCGTCCTCGGGCCGGAACCCGGGATCGACCGCGGTCAGCCGCGCGAAGCTGCGGATCAGCAGACCCGCGCCCACCACCAGCAGCACGGCGACCGCCGTCTCCAGCACCACCAGCGCGCTGCGGGTCCGTCCACCCTTGGACGTGCCCGAGCCGGCCCGGGTGCCGTCGCGCAACGACTCCGCGAGGTCCGGCCGAGTCATCTGGAAGGCGGGCACCAGCCCCGCGAGAGCGCCGGTCACCAGGGTCACCAGAAGCGTGAAGCCGAGCACGCGCAAGTCGAGTGACAGGGCGCGGGCCACGGGCACCTCCTCCGGGATCCATAGCGCGAACGCCCGCAGCCCCCAGTAGGCGAACAGCAGGCCGAGCGCGGCGCCGAGAAAGGACAGCAGGGCGCTTTCGGTCAGGAGCTGGCGCACCATGCGGCCGCGGCCCGCCCCGAGCGCGGTGCGCACGGCGATCTCCTTCTGCCGGGCCGCGGCCTGCGCGAGGAGCAGGTTCGCCACGTTGACGCAGGCGATCAGCAGCACCAAGCCCACGGCCGAGAGGAGGATCAGGAGGGCTGGCTTGACGTCGCCCACGAGCTGTGCCGGCAGGGAAGCGACGCGGGCGCGCCACCCCTTGTCCGACTCGGGGTTCTCCTGTTCGGCGCGGTCCGAGATCGAGTCCATCTCCGCTTGGGCCACGGCTTCCGTCACCCCGGGTTTGAGGAGACCGATCGCCACCTGGCCGCGCATGCCCCGGTGCCGGCGCGTTTCCGGATCAAAGGCCAGGGGCCTCCAGACGTCCGGCCGGGCCGCGAACCCGAAGCCCTGCGGCAGCTCGCCGCCGCGCGGGAACTCGAACGAGGCCGGCATCACGCCCACCACCGTCAGGGGATTGCCGTCCAGCCGGATCACCCTGCCGATCACTTTCGGGTCGGCGCTGAACCGGCGCTGCCACAGGGCATGGGAGAGCACCACGGAAGCCGGCTTGCCCGTGGGACCGTCGTCTTCGGGCAGGAGCGTGCGGCCCAGGAGCGGGGGTGTGCCGAGCACCTGGAAGAACTCGCCCGAGACTCCGGTCGCCACGAGCAGCTCCGGCTCACCCGCGCCCGTCAGGCTCAGCCGTTCGGCGCGCACCATGGCCATCTTGTCGAACGCCTTCGCCGTCTTCCAGTCGTAGAACGCGCCTGGCGAGACGGGCAGCTTGTCCGGGAGCCCCACCTTGGCCGCCAGCTCCGGGTTCGACGCCCAGACCACCATCAGCCGGTCTGGGTGCCGGAAGGGCAGGGGAGCGAGCAGCACCGAGTCCACCACGCTGAAGATGGCCGTGTTGGCGCCGATGCCGAGCGCCAGCGTCAACACGGCGATGAACGTGAACGTCGGCCGCTTCAGGAGCGTCCGGGCGGCGAATCGAAGGTCCTGAGCGAAGTTCTCCATGACTCCATCCCTCTCCTGTCCATTGGGCCCTACGGCGGGGGACCGGGGGATGTTTCAAGGGGCATAGCTGACTTCGTGGCGAGCGGCGGTGGAATCAAGGACAATTGGTGAACGACGTGTTGCCGTCCTTGAAGTTCTTATCGTCCTTGCTGTCCTTGATTCCACACCCCATGAAACCAGCTCCCGCCGCCGGTTCATCGTCTACGGCTCGGGTCGCGAGAGCGCGGTAGTTTGCTTTGCCCTCCCTCTCCTTTGGGAGAGGGCTGGGGTGAAGTCGTGCAGGCACGAAAGCCGTGTAAGATCCTGCTGAACCCCTCTGCAAGGAGCCCGGACATGCTGGACCGACGCGCGTTTCTGTCGATCTCTTTTCTGCTGGCCGCCTCGGTCACCACGGGCAGCG
>CAXTNS010000507.1:1221-2959 GCA_964245465.1 uncultured Thermoanaerobaculia bacterium | reverse complement strand
GCTGCGCCAGCACCCAGAGCCGGCCACCCGCGAGATCCATCATCGAGGTCAACATCCTCCAGATCAACGACGTCTACGAAATCGGTCCCGTGGAAGGCGGCAAGGCGGGCGGGCTCGCCCGGGTGGCCACGATCCGCAAGCGGCTCCTGGCCGAGAACCCCAACACCTTCACCGTCCTGGCCGGCGACTTCGTGAGCCCCTCGGCCCTGGGCACGGCCAAGGTGGATGGCCAATCTCTGGCGGGCCAGCAGATGGTGGCCGTCCTCAACGCCATGGGCCTGGACCTCGTCACGTTCGGCAACCACGAATTCGACCTCAAGGAAGACCAGCTCCTGGCGCCTCAAGGAGTCGCGCTTCGCTTGGACCTCGGCCAACGTGACGCGGGCGAGCGGTGGCGCCTTCCCCGGCGTCAGCTCCCACACCGTCCTCACGGGCCGGAACGGGGGAAGGCAGGTCCGCATCGGAATCGTGGGCGTCACCCTCAACAGCAATCCCCAGCCCTTCGTCTCCTACGCCGACCCCATCGACTCCTTCCGCAAGGAGATCGAGGCCCTGCGCGGCCAGGCGGACGTGGTAGTGGGCCTGACGCACCTGGCCTTCGAGCAGGACCAGGCCTTGGCCGAGGCCCTCCCCGAAGTGGACCTCATCCTGGGCGGCCACGAGCACGAGAACACCCGGGCCTACCGGGGCACCGACTTCACCCCCATCCTCAAGGCCGACGCCAACGCCCGCACCGTCTACGTCCACCGCCTGACCTGGGACACCGCCCGCAAGAGCCTCGCCGTCGACTCCCGGCTGGTGATCGTCTCGGCCGACGTCCCCGAGGACCCGGAGGTGGCGAAAGTAGTGTCGGACTGGGAAGAGAAAGGTTTCACCGGATTCCGCCAGCAGGGCTTCGAGCCCGCCGAGCAGGTGGCCGTCACCACCGTGGCTCTCGACGGCCGCGAAGCCAGCGTCCGCAACAAGGCCACCGAGCTCACGGACCTCCTCGCCCGCGCCTTCCAGGCCGAGGCCCAGGGCAGCGAGCTGGCCCTCTACAACGGCGGCTCCATCCGCATCGACGACGTCCTCCCTGCCGGTCCGGTCACCCAGTACGACGTCATCCGCATCCTGCCCTTCGGCGGCAAGGTCCTCACCGCCGACATCCAGGGGAGCCTCCTGGCCCGCGCCCTGGACCAGGGACTCGCCAACCGGGGCAAGGGCGGCTTCCTGCAGACCGCCAACGTCAGCCAGAGCGGGAGCGGGGGAGGCTGGATGGTGGGCGGCCAGCCCCTGGACTCCAGCCGCACCTACCGCATCGCCATCAACGACTATCTGGCCACCGGCAAGGAGCAGGGCCTCGACTTCCTCAAGCCGGGGCCGGACTTCACCATCGTGAAAGAGAACCGCGACCAGCGCATGGCCGTGATCGATCAATTGCGCCGCAAGTATCCGGGGACCTCCGGCGCCCCGCCGGTCCCCGGTTCTCCGTAAGCGGCTACACGACCGGCGGGCACATTCCCTTCCGCCACGGGTCCATGCAGATCCAATTACAGTCGGGGATGCCGCAGGGATAGCAGCACAGTTGTCCCGCCGGGCAATCGGCGTTGCTGGAGCAGATCGTCGAGCGGAACGTGGAATCGAACGGCAGAGCCTCACCGCCGGGAACGGCGCTCAGGCTGCCCGCCGGGTCGCCTGCCAACGTGGCCAGGAACTCCGCCTTCGTGGGGACCTTCTGTGCCGCCGCCGTCTGGGGCGC
>CAXTNS010000507.1:0-1211 GCA_964245465.1 uncultured Thermoanaerobaculia bacterium | reverse complement strand
GGGCGCCTGCGCGGAACCCACCGCAACGGTGAAGAACGCAGAAAGGGCTGCCAGCATCAGGACGCGGGTACAAGGAGTGTGCATACCGGGACCCCCCAGGAGTCGTTCAAAAAGGAAGGTGCCCTTCCGGCAGGCTCACGGGACATCCCACTCCCCATCTCCGGTACGCACCCTTACTGCGGGGACGGCTCCGGGCAGCCGAGCATCGCCTTGGTGACGACGAACCGCAGGCCGTTCTTGTCCGTCCGCTTCCAGCAGGGACACCGTTGAGGATCCTGCTCGCAGAGGCACCCTCCACCGCAGGTCTCTGCCCGGAAGGAGAACGTGCCGAAATCAAGCGGCGCGTCTCCGCAGCCGGCGTACACCACGATCGAGCATCGCGTGTGGTCGGAGGCGACGTACTGGCAGGTCCCTTGAAGCGTGTTTCCGCAGGCCTTGGCGGTGGGCGATTTCGACCAGACAGTGTTCAGCGTACCGTCCGGGTTCTCTGTCCGCGCCCGGGCGTTCCAGGGGGCTCGGATGTCGATCTCCATGCGCACCTTGAAGATCCCGTTGGAACCCGGCTCCACCCGAAACGTAGGCTCGGAAACCAGCGGCGGCCGGCAGTTCAGCTTCCCGTCGCAGCCGGCGCCGGCGCAGTCCGGCGGATTGTCCGGCGTCCCGGCGGCGCAGGTGGTGTCGTCGATCCCGATCGTCTGATCATCGCAGACCTCCTCGTTTTGGGGTGACGCGCGTTCCGATTCTATTGCGAAGCCAGCGGCCGGCCGAAGCCTATTGAAGCGGGACCCCGCACTTCGAGCAGAAGGCCGGGCTAATCCCTTTGCCCAGGTACTTGTTGCAGGCCGGGCACCGCCAGTTCCAGAGGCTGAAGGCAACGATGCCAAGAAGGATGGCAAACGCCGCGCCCATCACCACCGAAGCCGGGAACCCGAAGATCAGGGCGTCCTCCCCCTTGGCGAAGACTCTGACGAGCAGGATGAAGGCGACGATCGGGATGGTGACCAGAAGCTGCCGCTTCCGCCGCTTGGCGAACTCGGCCTTGAACTCGGTGAGTTGCTGCTCGACGTATTGCATGGCGGTGCCCCTCCTTGAAGGCAGCCTGGCTGCAAGGTGCTTCCTGAAATCGGAATCCAGAGGATGGGATTCTACCGGGAAGGCCTTGCGAGGACCAGCCATGTCCGCTTGGGGCGTTCTCGGGAGGATACGCCCCT
>CAXTNS010000506.1:0-5287 GCA_964245465.1 uncultured Thermoanaerobaculia bacterium | reverse complement strand
ACCGAGCACGGCCTGTCGGGCCACGTCGCCCTGTTCGGGATCGAGAGCCCGGGGCTCACCTCCGCGCTGTCGATCGCCGAGGATGTCGCCGACCGTCTTACGGCCTGACCGGCTCGAGGACGCGCCGCCGCTCGTCGTCGCGATCGAGAACGTGGTCGTCGGCCCGCTGATCGCCGTCCTCTCCTTCGTCTGCTCGGTCGGCAACGTCCCCTTGGCCGCGGTCCTCTGGTCTGGCGGGATCAGCTTCGCCGGTGTGATGGCGTTCATCTTCGCCGACCTGATCATTTTGCCGATCATCGTGATCTACGCGAAGTACTACGGCCGACGGGTCGCGTTGGTGCTCACGGGGTCGTTCTACGCCGCGATGGTCGCTGCCGGCTATGTGATCGAGCTCGCCTTCGGCCTCCAGTACCTCTTCACCCACTTGGGTCTGGACGGCACGTTCCCGCTGACGCACGACACCGTGCTCTCCTGGCTCCCGGGCTACGGCATCCACTACGACCTCGCCATGGACGGCATCTCCATGCCGCTCGTGCTGCTGGGCGTCTTCCTGGTGCCCATCGTGATCCTCGGTTCCTGGAAAGGCATCGAGAAGCACTGGCCGCTCTTCGGCGCCTCCATGCTGCTCCTGACCACGGGCGTGCTCGGCGCGCTCCTCGCCTACGACCTCTTCGTGTTCTACGTCTTCTGGGAGGTCATGCTCGTCCCGATGTACCTGCTGATCGGTATCTGGGGCGGCGAGCGGCGGATCTACGCGGCGGTCAAGTTCTTCCTCTACACCATGGCCGGGAGCCTGCTGATGCTGGTGGCCATCCTCTGGATGGCCTGGACGTTCCAGCGGCTGAACGGCGGCGTCTGGAGCTTCGCCTACGCGGACATGCTGCGGCTGGACTTCCCGCTCCACCAGCAGATCTGGCTCTTCGCGGCGTTCGCGCTGACCTTCGCCATCAAGGTGCCCCTGGGCCCGTGCCACACGTGGTTGCCGGACGCCCACGTGGAGGCGCCCACGGCGGGCTCGGTGATCCTGGCCGGCGTCCTGCTGAAGATGGGCACCTACGGCTTCGTGCGCTTCTCGCTGCCCATCCTGCCCGACGCCACCCAGCGCCTGCTGCCCTGGATGGCGGCGCTGTCAATCATCGGCATCCTCTACGGCGCGCTGGTGGCCATGGCGCAGAAAGACATGAAGAAGCTGGTGGCCTACTCCTCGGTCTCCCACCTGGGCTTCGTCATGCTCGGGATGTTCGCGTTGAACGGGCCGGGCCTGAACGGCAGCGTCCTCCAGATGATCAATCACGGCCTCTCGACGGGCGCCCTGTTCCTTCTCGTGGGCGTCATCTACGAGCGGCGCCACACGCGCCTGATCGCCGAGTATGGCGGCATCTCCGCGGTGATGCCACTCTACGCCACGATCTTCCTGATCATCACCATGTCTTCGATCGGCCTGCCGACGCTCAACGGCTTCGTGGGTGAGTTCACGATCCTGGTGGGCGCCTTCCACCGCGTCTGGTGGTGGGGCCTGCTGGCGGCCCTCGGCATCGTGCTCGGCGCGGCCTACATGCTTTGGATGTTCCAGCGCGTCTTCTTCGGGCCGCTCACCAATCCGGAGAACCAGGGCCTCAAGGACCTGACGGGCCGCGAGATCCTCTACCTCGCGCCGCTGGTCGCCCTCTGCTTCTGGATCGGCCTCTACCCGAAGCCGTTCTTCCAGGTGCTCGAAAAGCCGGTCAACTACGTGGTGGCGAAGGTGGATCCGACGTACGCCACGGCGGTCGCGGCGGCATCCTCTGCGGCACCGGCGCCGGCCCAGACCGCGGCGGCGGGGGAATAGCCCGTGCCCAATCCGCAAGAGTACCTCCTGCTGGCTCCGGAGATCCTGCTCGCGGCGGCGGGCCTGCTCCTGCTGCTGGCCGGCGCCATCGGGCGCGGCATGGGCAACCGGGAGTCGGCGCTGGTGGCGGTCGTGAGCCTCGCCCTCACCGCGGGCGTGCTGCTGCGGGTGCACTCGGTGGTCCCGGGACGCCTGCTGATCCTGAACGGCAGCTTCGTCCTCGACGGCTTCTCCTTTTTCTGGAAGCTGCTGGTGCTGGTCGCCACGGCGCTCACGGTGCTCATCTCGGTCCGCTTCATCGACGAGGGGAACTACCGCGCCGCGGAGTACTATTCGCTGCTCCTGCTCGCCACCTCGGGCATGCTGTTCATGGCCAGCGGCTACACGCTGCTGACCATCTGGATCGGCCTCGAGACCATGGCGATCGCGAGCTACATCCTGGCCGGCTATTTCAAGCGCGAGCGGCGGTCGAACGAGGCGGCCCTCAAGTACTTCATCCTGGGGGCGCTCTCCTCCGGCATCCTGCTCTACGGCATCTCCCTGCTCTACGGGGCCACGGGCACGATCCAGCTCGCCGAGCTCTCGGAGGCGCTGCGGTCCGTCGCGGGCAACCCGCTGGTGCCCCTGGGCTGGCTGATGCTGGCGGCCGGGCTGTTCTTCAAGGTCGCCGCCGTGCCGTTCCACATCTGGACGCCGGACGTCTACGTGGGCGCTCCCACGCCCGTGACGGCGTGGCTCGCCGTGGCCTCCAAGGCCGCGTCGTTCGCCATCCTGCTCCGCATCTTCTACGAGGGGCTGGGGAGCCAGCGGGTCGAGTGGCAGACGGTGGTGGCCATCGTCTCGGCGGTCACCATGGTCTGGGGCAACGTGGCCGCGCTGACCCAGGACAACGTCAAGCGCATGCTCGCCTACAGCTCGATCGCCCACGCGGGCTACGTGCTGATCGGCGTGCTGGCGGTCTCGCAGGTCGGCATGTGGTCGGTGATCTTCTACCTGCTCGCCTACACCTTCATCACCCTGGGGGCCTTCGGCACGGTCATCGTCCTGGAGCGCCGGGAGTACGCGGGCGAGACGGCGGCCGATTACGCGGGGCTGTCCCGGCGCTCGCCCTTCCTGGCGGCCATGATGCTGCTCTTCATGGTCGCCCTGACCGGCATTCCGCCCACCGGCGGCTTCGTGGGCAAGTTCTATCTCTTCGCCGCGGCGGTGCAGACGGGCTGGAGCTGGGTGGCCGTGATCGGCGTCCTCACCAGCGCCGTCTCGCTCTACTACTACTTCCGGATCGTCCTCAACATGTACCTGCGCGACTCCGACCAGACCACCCCGGTGCCTCTCAAGGCCCCGGCCCTGGTCGGCGCCATCGCCTTCTGCGCGCTGGCGACGCTCGCGTTGGGGATCATCCCGGGCCCCTTCATCGAGCTCGCCAAGCGCAGCATGCTGCCCTTGCCGTAAGGGGGACCGGGGCGAGCGGCTCCTTTATCGGCGACACGGTTCTCTGTTAGAATGCCGGTCATGGACGAAAGCCGCCCGGCGTATGGCCTCAAAGCTCTCGGCACCGCGGGCGCGGCTCTGCGCCTGCCGGGGCGCGGCGCCTTCCCGGATGTTGATGACCATCTGGTCGAGCCGGAGGTGACGCGCGACGAGATGATCGGCGGCGTCCGCGTGGTGGCTTCTCCAGCCCATCCACCCCATGCCGACCGGCACACCGATCTGGATTACGTCCTGCGGGCGCACGTGGCCCCCGGCTATCGTGCGTCGACGGACCTGCTCACCCGCCACGACGAGGATTCGGATTTCGCCAGCGACGCCTGCGTGCGCAAGGAGGGGAGGGATCCGGACACCGGTGGACGCTACCTGGAGGAGGTCGCTTTCGAAGTCGTCTCCGAGCAGAACGAGCGGTATGTGACGGAGAAGGCACAGCGGATGCACCGGCGGGGTGTGCGGCGGATCTTCACGGTCTGGATCAAGACTCAGCGAGTCTGCGAGTGGTCGTCCGAAAAGCAGAGCTGGTGCCCCCTGGATCGAGAATCCCGGATCGAGGACCGGTGCCTGGCGGCACCGCTCGAAGTGACCGCTCTGCTCGATGCCGCGGCGGCCGACAACGCCGTGGTCGAGGCCCTGGCAGCGAAGGACAATCGGATGATCCGGAGGCTGGAAGCCGAGGCGGAAGCCAAGGGCCGGGCGGAAGGGATGGCCGAGTCCATTCTCGGTTTCCTGGAAGCACGCGGCATTGTCGTAGGCGACGTTCAGCGGCAGGAGATGCTGGGCTGTCACGACCTTGGCCGGTTGAACTGGTGGCTGCGCCGGGCGGCCTTGGCTGCGTCCGCCGACGATCTGACGGCCGAAGCCTGAGCAGGCGAGCCGCCGGCCGCATTCCTGGCACACCCCACGTGCCGATTCGGCGTATCTAACAAAAGGGGTGGCGAATGGCCATCACAAGCGTCTCGAAGGGAGGACAGTCTTCCAAATCCGGCCTCCCATGAAGTGTCACCTCCAAGGGACGGTCTGTCCCTTTTTCCATCCAGGGGCGGGAGGGTACGGCCAGCCGTTTTGCACTCCAAACCGTTGGCACCGGATGTGCGTATCTCCTGGCGCGGATAGGTTCAAGCTGAAGGGGGGTAGCATGGCAAAGGAAAGTGTAAGCCACCAGAAGGGGTGGAACTTCGAAGCGGCGGCCATGCCGTTCGTAGACGCCCTCTACAACACGGCCTACCGGATGACCCGCAACGCGGAGGACGCCGAGGACCTCGTCCAGGAGACGTATCTCAAAGCGTACCGGTACTACGACAAGTTTGAGGAAGGGACCAACTTCAAAGCGTGGTTGTTCAAAATCATGAAGAATACCTTCATCAACAACTACCGCAAGAAGCAGCAGGCCCCGACCCTGAGCGATTTCGCCGAGATCGAAGAGTCGTTCGAGAACCAGGTGAGCGAGGACAACACCCGGCAGAACAAGAACCCCGAGGAGGAGCTGCTGGAGAACGTCTTGGACGAGGACGTGCAGCAGGCCTTGGACAAGCTGCCGCCGGACTACCGGATGGTGGTCCTGCTGGCGGACCTGGAAGGGTTCTCCTACAAGGAGATCGCCGAGATCCTGGAGGTTCCGGTCGGGACGGTCATGAGCCGCCTCTACCGTGGCCGCCGGCTCCTCGAAGCCGCGATGCTCGAGTTCGCCCGCGACCATGGATACCTGCGCGAGGGCGAGCCCATCAAGATGCGCAGCCGGAGCACGAGCCCGAAGTAAACACGGAGTAATACCTGGGTAATAATCCCGCCGTCTCCACGGAAATATCCCGGCCCCCCTCCTGAGTTGATTAGAGGGGGTTACGCAAGTGGACTTATCACATAGAGTGATCTAGAAGTCTGGGTTGCCGGAGGAAGGACGATGGACTGTAAAGAGGTCAGCGCGGCTCTGTTCCTGTTTTTCGACAACGAGATGGAAGAGGAGATGCTGACCCC
>CAXTNS010000505.1:0-5312 GCA_964245465.1 uncultured Thermoanaerobaculia bacterium | reverse complement strand
TCACCCCAGTACCCGAAAGCAAGACCCGTCGGGCAGTCTGACAAAGTAGAATTAACCCTGCCGGGGCGTTCTTTCAGAGAGAAAATCGAAGAAGGCTTCGGCCCTCTTCTTGATGAACCACAGACCCGCTTCTCCCCGTTATATCGGGAAGAGGTTTTTCGCTCTCTTGCTATGGGCTCTACCCAATCCCAAGTACTTACAGCCCTAGGACCTCCACTCAGCCAACGCGATTGCACTGGTGGAACCGTTTGCTGGGATTACTCGACTGCTGCGGCTTCTGATGCCAGTCACTTCGTCAGGGTTTATATTTTCGACAGTTCAGGACGCCTCGCAGAAAGATATATGGGTTATGTGTTAGGCGACTGATTAACATGACCTCCCTCCACTTACAAAGAAGAGCCTTGCTCTGGCAGGGAGGCTTCGCCGCCTCGGGCACGACCACCTACGCCTACGACGAGCACGGCGAACTGGTCACGGAGATCGACGCCCGAGGGCTCGTCATGGCGCGATCAGTGGATGCCCTCGACCGGGTGACCGCCACCACTTACCCCAATTCAGAGCTGAACATCGCGTACACGGACCAGCCTCTGATGACGGGCAGCCGGCATCCGTCACCGCAAGTCCCGCGGCTTGATCTGAAGCTCCTTGCGCCGCAGGTGAGCCACGGTGAGCTCAATGATTTCAGCCGTCGCCTCCTGCCGCTGGAAGCAATCCACGAGGTAGATCGTCGCACCCACATACTCCCGATAGACTTCATGAGAGAAGAAGAGCTCACGAGCCAGGAGCACTTCTTCCTCCGCTTCGGCGACCCGGTGCTGGCGTAGGAGCACCATGGCGAGCTCGAGACAGACCAGCGCGAAAAAGAAGCTCTTGCCGATCTCGGCCAGGCCCGTCTTCGTTTCGCGGAACGCGATCTCGGCGCTCTCCAACTCATCCAAGCCGTAGCTGATGCGGCCCTCGAGGTCCCGGAACCTCAGGGCGCCGATGCCTTTCCCGTAGATAAGATGACGTCGGTTCTCGAAGAGGGCTCTCTTCGCTTGCCCACAGTGCCCGAGATCAACCAGGAACACGAGGTGGTTGTGGATTGCCATCATGTAGAGCACGGGGTCTCTTTCCCGGTCAATCATCGCAAGCCCCTCGGCGTTGATCTGCACCGCCTCCTCGGCCTGCCCGCTGTAGGCCGTGTAGAGGGCGCAGGTGATCAATGCCCGGCCGGCCAGGTGAATTTCATCTAGATCTCGCTAGAATTTTGACAAGCTCTTGAGCCGGTGAAGAGCGCCTCTTCAGCGGGAAGACATCGAAGGATGCTAGAAGACCTTCGCCGCGACGTGCGCCAGATCATGGAAACTCGCGACCGGACCAGTTCCCAGGAGGAGAAGCGGTGCCGCGCAAAGGGAATGGAGAAGGTTGAAGCAGGCGGCGTCTGTCACCGCAAGTGTCGTGGCTTGAGCTTCCTATCACTTGAAATACTTTTGAGGCAAATAGTTGCCCCTATATACTCACGGGAGACTTTCTGAGACAAGAAGATCTCACGAGCGAAAACCGCTTCTTTCTCCGCTTCAGTAGTCTTGCCCTGCCGAGCAAGGGTAATCGAAAGTTCCATTGCAGAACCAGCTGCGTGGTAGCTCATTCCAAAAGTGGCGAAACCTTCTTTAGCTTCTCGGAAGGCAATCTCGGCACTCGCCAATTCACCTAAACCGTAACTGATCCGACCCTCAGTACGTCGGAATCTTAGGGCACCGATACCTCTATAGATGAGATGACGCCGATTCTCAAAGAGAGTTCTTTTCGCTTGCCTATAATTCCCGAGTTCGGCAAGGGACATGAGGTGATTGTGCACCGCCATCATGTAGAGCACGGGGTCTCTCTTTCGATCAATCAAGGCAAGTCCCCTACTACTGACCTGCACTGCCTCTTCAGCCTGCCCGCTGTAGGCTGTGTAGAGAGCCCGCGTAATCAAGGCTCGGCCGGCAAGGTGAACCTCGCCGAGTTCCTGATAGAGATCCGACAGAGTCTTGAGCCGGTGAAAGGCAGCAGGGAACTCTCGCCAAGTGCCCAGTAGAGACGCTTCAAGGTCGAAGAGTCGCGCTTTCAGGTAGAGATCGTCCGAGCCTTTTCGAAATAACGCGTACGCCTGACCGAAGGCTTGTTGGGCCAAGTGCAGACGGTCTGCCGCACGGTAAGTGTTCGCTAATTCTCCCCATGCCCGAGCTTGGAGGTCGGCGACGCGCTTGGCTCCGTACCTCCGGGAATCAAGCTCATGGGCAACATCCAATGCGGCTTGGGCAAATCGTATCGTAACCTCTGGATTCACGTAGCGGCTGGCCCAACTCTTCCCGAGAAAAGCCTCAAAGACTCCGAGTCCAGCCAGAGGAATGTCCTTCAAGAGGATAGCTTGCAGACCTCCACCCAAATCAAGCAAGAGACGGACTTGCTGATAGCGGTTGAGTTCTCGCTGGGAGAGGCGCTCCAGAGAACTGGTCTGTAAGGGCATATCGGTGGCGACTTCGTTATGCACAACGTGCTCGCTCAATGATGTTCCTCCTCGACTGGGAACGTATCTTTGCATAGAGCCGGCGAGCTAGGTACTCCACTGCTGGCACAACTCAGCTGCTCTCTTTGCCGCCGAGATCGAAGCCGCAAAGCTACCCAACGGTGTCTCCTTTCGAGCCGCAGTATGGGTCCAACCCCCTCAGTCCAAGAGCTGCGCTGCCGGGACGCCTTTAGGCGACTTCACGGACACTGTCATGGCGTGTAAAGATGAAACCTTTCCAGAAGTGGCGATCCCCTGAGAATCTTCAAGTTGACTTGGACGTTAAGAGAGCTTTCAGCGTACATTGATTCGAAGTGATTGTTGATGATTCGATATATTTAACGGTGATACGAAGCAGTGAAGTATGGCGGCAGGTGCTGTCAGACATCCATCGGGGCCATGGGCCCAAGGAGGAGGCTGTGATCGATCATCTCGACCCGTCTGTTCAGCCGCACGCGGTCACGATGCGGCGGCTTTGGGAGCTGGATCTCGCGGCGGCTCTGCTCGACAAGGCGGCCGCGGCGCAGCCGCACGACCTGGGGCGCTCGGAGGAGCATGCGCGGGTTGCCTTCGCCATGGCCGAGCCGATCGTGGACGACCGCTGGGTCGGCCGCGCGAACGAGATGAAGGCCAGGGCCTGTGTGCTGGTGGGCAACGTCCGGCGTCTGGAGGGGGAGCACGACGGCGCCGAGGAGATGTTCCGCAAGGCGGTGTTCCACCTGACGGGACCTCCGGATTGCCGGGAACGGGCGTTCTATTGCCGGCATCTCGCGCTGTTGCGGCAGGACCGGGGCCAACTCGACGAGGCGGCCGGCCTGCTCTGGCGGGCGGCCTTGATCTACCGGGAGAAAGGCGAGTTGCGGGAGGAGGGCCTGTGCACGGCCCAACTCGGTTTGCTGTTCCTGGAGGAGGAGCAGGTCGAGCGTGCCGTGCCGCCGCTGGCGCACGCCTGCGAGGGGCTTGATCTGCCGGCGGACTCGTCGCTGCGGGTCCGTTGCGGGCTCGCTCTGGCGTACTGCCACGGGTCTCTGGGCGCGGCGGAGGAGAGCCGGCGTTGCCTGGAGTGGGCGCGGTCTCTCGGCTCTCGGCTCCACGGCGGTGAGCCGGCGGCCCACTGGGCCTGGTACGAGGGCAAGGTGGCGGCGCTCGCGGACGGCGCGGATGGCCTGGAGGAGGCGGCCGGGCTTCTGGACAAGGCCCGGAAAGGCTTTCTCTCGGCCGGCGATCTGAACGCCGCGGCGCGAGTGTCAATCGATCTCGGGTTGGTGTGGATCCGGTCGGGCCAGAGGGGGCGCGTGCCGGATCTGATGGACGAGCTGGCGCGCGCTCTCCGGCCGGATCCCGGCAAGGTCGGCGTCCTCTTCGCTCTTGGCCCGATCGTGGAGTCGGCGCGGCTGGGGACGGATCTGAAGCAAGCCGCCGCGAGCGCGCGGTCGCGGTTGCGCTGTTGCCGGCGGGACCCGGTGCTCGCTCTCGGCTACTGGCCGCCGGATCTGAACGGGACCGTTCCGCGGTCGGGGGACAGGGTTGACCCCTCCATGGGCCCGGCGCCCGCCGCTTCGCGCATCCGCCGTTTTTTCACATAGATCTTCCGGTGCCAATGACGGCTCCGGATGACTCCGAAAGGAGAAGGTATATGAACACGATGCAGACGGTTTCGCAGGTCGAGAACGAGAAGGAGAACGAGCTGAAGTCGGAGCGGGTGGAGGAGTCGCTCACCATCGAGCCGCTCCACATCCAGCTCAAGTCGGGCCGGGTGGAGGAGGCTGAGCCCGGTTCCGGCGAGGTGGAGGTGAAGACCCTCTTCGTCTGGGACCTCACGTTCAACCAGCCGCAGCCGGTGACGATCGAGCTCGTCGAGCCCAAGATCGTCATCTATCTCAACGGACCCTCGACGGAAACCGCCCAGGCGGCCTGAGCGAGGGTGAACGAAAGAAAGGAGGAAAGTGATGCCTGAGATCAACTCGTATCCCGACGTTACCGACGACTGGTTGGGTCTGCTCGACGCGTCGAGCAAGAGCCCCGACCTGCAGCCGGTCATCGAGACGGAGCGCCAGGCCCTGACGGCGGTGCTGTCTGAGGTCCAGGTCTTGAGGGGGCGGCAGTCGGAGCTGTCCGCTCTTCGTCAGGACGTCACGAAGCAGCTCCGGGAGACTGTGGCGCGGGGCAAGGAGCTGGCCATCAAGATTCGTTCGCTGGTGAGAGGGAAGATCGGCCCGAGGAGCGAGCTTCTCACGCTCTGGAAGGTAGCTCCCCTTCGCAAGCGCACACGGAAGCCGGCAGTGAAGACGGACGGGGAGGCGCCTGCGAGTGCCGCGGTCTCCCCGTCCACCAAGCCTGTCGTCTGAGTCCCTGAGCCCGGGGGCGTGTTCAGGGCACGCCCCCTTTTTCAGAAACCAGAAACCGAACAGACACGAGGAGACTACCATGACCGATTCTTTTTCACAGTCCCAGGATGCCCTCTTTGACGAGTGGGGGAGGATGATCCGGGCGGCGCGGAAGGACGAGGCCAAGGTGGCCGGAATCGCGCCGTTCCGGGCCGCGCTGGAGACCCTCCACGTCGAGGCGGTCGCCTGCAAGCACCTGCGGGATGCGTGTCGTGCTCAGACCCGGGAAGCCACGCAGCGGTTGCACCAAGCTCTCGCGGAGGGTGAGGACGCCGCGTCGCGGATGCGCAGCTTCGTCAAGGGCGTGTACGGGCCGCGGTCGGAGAAGCTCGTCCGCTATGGGGTCAAGCCTCGCAAGCTGCGCCGTCCGCCCCGGAAGCACGGGCCGGGGG
>CAXTNS010000504.1:2980-5316 GCA_964245465.1 uncultured Thermoanaerobaculia bacterium | reverse complement strand
TCGGGACCCAGCTCGATGGGACCGTCGTGGATCCGCACGATCTTCGCCCTCACGCGTTCGCCCGGCCGTCCGGCGCAGAAGCCAGGCAACCGGCTGGCGGACAGGCGCTCCTCGGCCGTGAGATGGGCGACCGGCTCGGCCTCGGTGGAGCCGTAGACCACGAGGACCTGGGTCTCCGGGAAGGCGCGGCGCCACTCGCGGAGCTGAGCGTCGGAAACGGGAGCGCCGCCGGTGAGGATACGGCGCAGGGATGGCCGGGTCTCTCCAGCGGCGATCCTGGCGGCAATGCGGTCGAAGAACGGCGGCGAGGCCGTGCAGGTGGTCACGCCGTGGCGGCGCATCTGGGCGAGGACGCGGCCGGCGTCCACCCGGTCCACGCGCCGGAAGTCCATGGCAGGCACCACGGAGGGCACGCCGCTCGCCAGGTTGTTCAGGGCGAACACGGGGAACATGGGCATGTCCACGTCCCCTTCCTCGGCGGGGAACTCATGGGCGAGCGCCTCGTGCTGGGCGAGCAGGAAGCGGTGGGTACGGTTCGCGCCCTTGGGCTCGCCGGAGGAGCCGCTGGTGAAGGTGATGAGCGCGGGGTCGTCCCGCTCTAGGGGATGGACCTCGCCGTCCCCCTCCGCGGATTCCAGCTCAGCCAGCGTACAGCGCCCCGGGAGCGGTCCCAGCCGCCGACCGGTCGTGACCGTGAACGGGATCGACCGCAGGCGCGCGTCCATCAGCCGCAGAAGGTGGCTCTTGGGGATGCCGAGCCACGCGCGCGGAGACGCGAAGGCCGCGAAGGAGGCGATCTGCCGCCGGCCGATCCAGGGGTCCACGAACACGGCCACGGCGCCCATCTCCAGCACCGCCAGCATCGCCACGTAGAGGTCGATCGACATGGGGATCATGACGATGGCCCGGTCCCCCGGAGCCAGCCCCAGGCGGCGCAGGCCGGACGCGGCGCGGTCGATGCGGCGCCACAGCTCGCCGAAGCTGATTCCGGAGCTATTGGAGCCCTCCTCCATCACCAGCGCCGGGCGGTCCGGCACCCGGGCGGCCACGCGGCGCAGGACGGAGAGGACGTTGTGATCGGGCGAGGCGCTCAGACCACGACTCCGGACCGCCGGATCAGCTCCGCCAGGCAGCGGCTCGATTCCCGGTAGATCTCTTGGAGGTCGAGCCCCGTGAGCCGACCGTTCTCGACGAGGAGGCGTCCCTCGACCAGGACGTGGCGGACGGCGGCCCGGGAAGCGCCGAAGGCGACGAGGTCGTGCGGATCGCATTGAGGAGCGGCCCACAGCTCGGGGCGGTCGGTGGCGAGCACGACGAGGTCGGCCAGCTTGCCGGGCTCGATCGTCCCAATTTCTTCCAGAAGACCGAGAGCGCAGGCCCCTTCGCTGGTGGCGAGGCGCAGGGCGTCGAGGCCGGAGAAGGAGTCCGGGCCATGCTTGACCTTCTGGAGCAGCGCGGCCAGGCGTACCTCTTCGAAGTTGTCGAGATGGTTGCTGCACGCGGCACCGTCGCATCCAATGCCGACCGGCACGCCGGCCCGGCGGAGGGCCAGGAGGTCGGCCACGCCGGAGCCGAGCTTCAGGTTCGAGCTCGGACAGTGGACGACGCTCAGATGACCCTCGCGTACCTGGCCGAGGTGCTCGTTGGTGATCCAGACCCCATGGGCAAGGCGCAGGTCGGTCGCGAGGATGCCCTGATCCGCGAAGTACTCGATCTCGTCGCGTCCACCCTTCAGCTCGCGCACGGCCAGCGTCTCATCCCGCTGCTCCAGGGCATGGGTATGGACCGGCCAACTCCGGCGCGCCGACAGCTCGCGGATCCCCTCCCACAGAGGGTCCGAGCAGGTGAGGATGAACCGGGGGTTGAGCGCATAGCGCACGCGCCCGCCCTCCACGCCATCGAACTGGTCGCCCAAGGCCTCGGTCTCGGCGAGCACCTGATCGGTGGGCTGGCGCATGGGAGCCGGGAGGCCGTCACCGCTGTCCATCAGGCATTGGCCCGCAAACGCCCGCAGACCCGAATCGACGATCGCCTGGAGCAGCCCCCGCGATCCCGGCCCGATGCCGATGTCCTGGATCGTGGTCGTCCCGCCCAGCAGGCACTCCGCGGCCCCCAGCAGTCCGCACCAGTAGGCGCTCTCGTCGTCATGGGCGGCTTCGAGAGGCCAGATCCGCTCCCGCAGCCAGGCCAGCAATCGCCGTCCCTCGGCCAGTCCGCGGAAGAAGGTCTGTCCCAAATGGAGATGCCCCTGGATGAGCCCGGGCAGGACGAGGCAGCCCGCCACGTCGAGGATCCGCGTCCCCGGCGGAGGCTCGGGAACGCCGAGAGAGAAGATC
>CAXTNS010000504.1:0-2970 GCA_964245465.1 uncultured Thermoanaerobaculia bacterium | reverse complement strand
GTTTCCTCCGGACCCCACGGCAGCACGCAGGTGCCGTTGCGGATCAGGAGGTCGGCACCGCGCAGGACGGTGGCGTCGGCGTCCAGGGTGAGGATGGTGCCCCCGCGCAGGAGCAGGGGGACCTTGGAATCAATTTTCTCGGGTTGCACGGCGGATTCGTGCGACGTGGTCGAAGTGTGAATCGCGATGAAGAATGTCCAACTGATGATGCGCAGCGCAGGCGGCAATGAGGACATCCGTAGCGGGTACTGAAACCCCCGCCTTGCGACAGTTCCGGGCGAGCTCGCACGCAGCGTCCCATACGGCAGGAGGGGTGGGTACTTTCTCGAGATCACGCTCAAGATCTCGGAGAATCCGCTGCTCGCTGGCACCGCACGCCCCGTTCCATAGCTCCAGGAGAACCAGATCACAAAGTACAGCTCGGCCTTCCGCAGTCGCGGCGCGAACCGAAGCCCGGATTTCCGGATCACCGTCCCGGCGTAAAGCGTCGATCCAGGCGGAGGTGTCCACAAGAACCCGACCTGCCACGATCAAGCCTCTTCACGCATGCGCCGCAACTCCTCATGGGTGAGGAATTCATCGAACGTGCCGAACTGCTGGGCCAAACGCTGCAGGCGCTGACGGCGGTTGAAATCGGCGAGCGCGGTAACAACGGCTTCCCGTTTGCTGCGGGCTCCAGTGAACTTCATAGCATCGCGAAGCTCTTTGTCGGGAATATCGATCGTTGTCTTCATACCCTTGATCCTAGCGTACAAGAAGAATCCTCTGCGAACCCTGAAGGAATCCAGAACACCCTCAGCCAAGAATCTTACCAAGGATGGCACAGGGAGGCGAAAAGACATACCCTTTCCTTCGATGGGCTCTAGCTTCGTCCTCCACAGCCGCCGGGTGGTCATGCCCAACGGCCTCCGTCCCGCCGCCATCCACGTCCAAGAGGGCCGAATCGCTCACGTGGGTGATCCGGACGCCGTCTCCGGTCCCCTCCTCGACTGCGGAGACTCCGTCGTGATGCCCGGCATCGTGGATTCCCACGTCCACGTCAACGAGCCGGGGCGGACAGAATGGGAAGGCTTCGAGACGGCCACCCGAGCGGCGGCGGCCGGAGGGATCACCACCCTCATCGACATGCCGCTCAACAGCGTCCCGGCCACGACCACGCGCGAGGCGTTACGGGCCAAGGTCGAGGCGGCCCGGGGAAAGACGCTCGTGGACGTTGGTTTCTGGGGCGGCGTAGTGCCCGGCAATACGGATGAGCTGGCGGGGCTCCTCGCGGACGGCGTCCTTGGCTTCAAGGCCTTCCTGGTGCCTTCAGGTGTGGACGAATTCCAGCACGTCGAGGAGGCCGATCTTCGCGAGGCCATGCCGGTCCTGGCCCGCCACGGGGCCGTGCTCCTCGCTCATGCCGAGGTTCCAGGACCGATCCAGGCGGCGGCCAGATTCTGGGAAGGCGGGAGCCCCACTGAATACGACCGCTATCTCCGTTCCCGGCCCGACGCGGCTGAGGTGGCGGCGGTGGAGATGCTGGTCCGGCTGTGCCGCGAGACGGGCTGCCGGGTCCATGTCGTCCACGTCTCCTCGATGGAGGCCCTGCCGGTCCTCGAGCGGGCTCGCGCCGAGGGGCTGCCCGTCACCGCCGAAACCTGCCCGCATTACCTGACCTTCGCGGCCGAGGAGATCGCGGATGGCGCCGTCGCCTGGAAGTGCGCGCCCCCGATCCGCTCGCGGCAAAACCGGGAACGGCTCTGGGACGCTCTGCGCGAGGGTCTGCTCGATCTGATCGCCACGGACCACTCTCCGTGCCCGCCGGAGATGAAGAAGTTGGAAACCGGGGACTTCCGAGGCGCCTGGGGCGGGATCGCGTCGCTTCAGCTTGCCCTGTCCGCGGTGTGGACCGGAGCGCGGGAGCGCGGCCTTACCGTGTCTGACGTGGTCCAGTGGATGTGCGCGGCTCCGGCCCGTTTGGCTGGGCTTCAGGACAGAAAAGGCGCCATCGCCCCGGGATACGACGCCGACCTCGTGGTGTGGGACCCGGAAGCGAGCTTCGAGGTGGACCCCGCGAAGCTTCATCACCGCCACAAGACCACCCCCTACGCGGGACGGACTCTGTTCGGTGTGGTTCGGCGCACCCTTCTCCGGGGCGAAACCGTCTACGATGAGGGCCAGTTTTCTGGATCACCTTCCGGCATGCTCTTGGAACAGGGAGAGGGATGACGACCGACTTCACCGACCTGGCAGATCTGGCCGCCGAACGCCTGGGCGGCGCCGTGCTCGCGGCCAACGACGAGTTCTTCGCGCCCAAGGAAAACCTCCTCAATCATGGCGAGGCCGTCTGGATCGAGGGCAAATACACGGACGCCGGCAAGTGGATGGACGGCTGGGAGACCCGGCGGCGGCGCGAGCCCGGCTACGACTGGTGCATCGTCCGCCTGGGACTGCCAGGAGCAATTCGGGGCGTAGTCGTGGACACGAGCTACTTCCGCGGCAACTATCCCGAATCCTGCTCGCTCGAAGCGTGTGCGGTCGAGGGGCATCCGTCACCCGAGGAGCTGATGAGTGCTGGTTGGATCGAGATCCTGCCGCGCTCGCCGCTCGAAGGGCATTCGAAGAACCGCTTTCCCATTGAAAGGGATATCGGCCGAGTCACGCACCTGCGCTTCAACATCTATCCGGACGGCGGTGTCGCCCGGCTGCGAATCCACGGCGAGGTGGTGCCGGACTGGCGGCGGCTCACCCGCCAGCTCGGCCTCGCCTGAACCGCCCCGCGCCCCGGTGAAGCAGCGCCGGCTCGGGGCGGACGCTCCCAGCGTTTCCGCGGTGGGCTACGGGGGGATGCATCTCTCCATTCAGGACCGGCCGCCGGCGGAGCAGGCGCTGCGGGTGCTCGGCGCCGTGCTCGATGCCGGGGTCGGCTTGATCGACACCGCGGACGCGTACTGTCTGGACCAGCGCGAGGTGGGACACAACGAACGG
>CAXTNS010000503.1:2710-5331 GCA_964245465.1 uncultured Thermoanaerobaculia bacterium | reverse complement strand
AATCTTCGTGAACTGCGTATCGGGCATCTTGAGGAATCCCGCGCCCTGGAGCTGCTCACTCGCCCGGTCCCTGAATTCCCGCCCGACGCAATATCTCGGGATGTCGCAGCGGCGATCTTCTCGCGCACGGGAGGACAGCCGTTCCTCTTGCAGCTCTATGGATCGGTCCTGGTGGCGAGGCTGAACGAATCTGGGGCCCAACGGGCAGACAGAGCCGATTTGGCGGCGGTGGATGACAAAGTGCTCACCGCCGGCCGATCGTATTTCGCCCATACCGTCCAGACAGCGCCGGAGGAGGCCCGCTGCGTCCTGGCCGCGCTTGCGCATGGTCACGCACCAGCGATGAGCAAGTCCACCAGGAACTGGCTGCGGCGCCGCAGCCTTATCGACGAAGCGGGCCATCTCCTCATCCCTATCCTCGGCCAGTGGATGCGGGAAGAAGGGGACGAGATGGAGCAAGGCTATCCTAAATGAGATCCCGGTACGCCTTCACCCGGCCGGTGGTCAATACCTATCTCGTGCGAGAGCGCGACCGGCGCCGCGTACGCGAGCTGGCGCTGGTCCTGCTGGTCGTCTTGTGCCTGGGCGGCGGGCTCCTGGCCTACACCTGGATCCATCTGGAAGTGACGCGCACGGGCTACCACATCGACGAGCTGGAGAAGGAGCTCACCAAGCTGACGCGGGAAGAGCGCGAGCGCCGGCTGGAGGCGGCCTATCTCGCCAGCCCCTCGCAGATCCAGCAGCGGGCCGTCGAAGAGCTGGGCATGCAGGCACCGGCCCTGGAGCAGGTAGTCTTCTGGGAGGAGTTGCCGTGATTTTTCCCACGTCGAGCCGGCGGCTCGCCATCGTCTCCGGCCTGGGCGCCGCCTGGGTTCTGCTGATCGCGGCCCGCCTCTACGACCTGCAGGTGGTGCGCTACGAGCACTTTGCCGGCAAGGCCGAGCGGCAGCAGCAGCGGGTCGTCACGCTCGATCCGCCGCGGGGGACGATCTACGACGCCCATGGCCGCGAACTCGCCGTCTCCGTCCAGGTCGACTCCGCGTACGCGGTGCCGCCGGAGATCAAGGACCCGGCGGGCACGGCGCGGAAGATCGGCGCCGTCGTCCCCGGACTCGACGTGAAGAAGCTCGCCCGTCATCTCTCCGGCGACCGCGACTTCGTCTGGGTGGCGCGCAAGCTCGATCCGCCCGTGGCCGCCAGGGTGCATGCCCTGGACCTCCCGGGGATCTACTTCCTCCCCGAGAGCAAGCGCTACTACCCCATGCGCGAGCTGGCCGCTCAGGTTCTCGGCTACGTGGGGACGGACAACCAGGGGCTGGCCGGTCTGGAGCTCGTCTATGACAAGGAGATCGCCGGCAAGCCCGGGGTGCGCACCGTTCTGCGCGACGCCCGGCGCGGCACGGTGATCCTTCCCGGCCTTGGATTCGTCGAGCCCAAGCCTGGCCAGGACCTCCGAATCACCCTCGACGCCTCGATCCAATTCTTCGCCGAGCATGCCTTGGAGGAGTCGGCGAAAGACCTTGGCGGCAGTGCCTACGCCAGCGTAATCCTGATGCGGCCTTCCGACGGCTCGATCCTAGCGCTAGCCACATATCCGAGCTTCGATCTAAACAAAGCGGCGGCTTATCCCGTGGAGAGGCAACGCCTTCGCACGATTCGCGACACTCTTGCGACCGGTTCGCTCGTCCTGCTGGTCGCGGCAGCAGCCAGCGTCGAGGCGGGATTACGCACTCCGCAGGAATTTCGCGGCTTCGAGTCGGCGGCGGACCAGGCAGCGGCCGCCGCGCTGCTTGGAAGCGCCGCCCGATCGCCCACTGTCTACGAGCAGTTGCAAGAGAGCGGATTCGGCCAGCTGACGGGAATCGACCTGCCGGGTGAAGGAGCAGGCTTCTTCGAACCGCCGGCCCCTGGAGACGGCGAGGATGCACAGAAGCCCTATGCCAAGCTGATCGTTACACCTGTACAACTGGCAACAGCTCTCACCCAGTTGATCAACGGCGGCCTTCGCATTCGGCCGAACCTAGTGAGGAGACCTCTCTCTGCCTCGAAAAGGCTGCTGTCTCCGCGGACGGTCCAAGCGCAGCAGCGTTTCTGGCGCCGGGAAGCCCTGCTCGGCCGCGACATTGGGCCTTCTTCCAATCTCTATCTCTCCGCGGGCCTGAGGGGACGAGCCGTCGGTCCGCTCGATGGGCCGAGCGACCCGATGGTCCTCGATACCTACTTCGGATTCGCTCCGGCTTCCGAGCCGCTCTTCTCGGGTTTGGTGATAACCGCTGGCTTGCGCGGCGACACAGAAAGGCATGGCATGGCTGAGCAGGTTTTCCAGCAGATCGCCTTCGACGTATTGCGTTATCTGCGGAGAAGCGCGGAACCTCAGGACAGCCGGCCCTGGCCGAACCAGAACCGGGGATTCTAGGCTCATGCCGCGCGAGAACCCGCTAAGGAGGCGCCTCGCCGGAGAGAGCGCTTTCCGGCAAGGCTTTTACGAATTCCTGACCCTCCTGCTGATAGCCGGCGCGCCGGCTCTTTCCTACGGCGCCGCCTTTGGTTCCTCTTGGTTTCGTCTGAAGGACATCGCCATCCAGGGCGCAGGGTTCTTTCAGGTGCTGATGCCGGACGGG
>CAXTNS010000503.1:2096-2700 GCA_964245465.1 uncultured Thermoanaerobaculia bacterium | reverse complement strand
AAGCGGAGCTGGCTCCTTTCCGCAATGAGAATCTGCTGGGCCTTCCCCTGCAGAAGATCAGTGCCATCCTTAGACGCCACCCCTGGGTCGACTCGATTGACCTGCGCAAGGAGCTGCCGAATCGGCTGAGCATTCGGGTTCGGGAGAGGCAGGCGGCCGGCCTTTACTTGGCGGCCAAGCGCTCCTACGTCTTCGTCGACGCTGCCGGGCGGACCATCGCACTTGCAGATCCTGCAGACAACCTTGAGCCCCAACTCTTGCGGGTTCAATCCGTTCCAGGCGTATCAGCGGCAGATGCAGTACAGGGTGCGCTCCGGCTCCGGGATGACCTCGGCCGCCAAGGGCTAGAATGGTCGACCCGGCTGCGCCGCGTGGAGTGCCTGGGTGAAGGTTCCTTTCGCCTGCACTTCGAAGGCCTGCCGTTTCCTGTGCTGGTCACGGCTGAGCAACCAGCCGAACCAGTTCGAAGGCTCGTCTCCATCCTGCCCGAGATACGGCGTCGTTATCACGGCATCGAATCCATCGACCTGCGCTTTCGCGGTGAGGCCGTGATCCGCATCGCGTCGCCGCTCGGCAGCTTCATGTTCTCGACGATCTTCGGCAG
>CAXTNS010000503.1:0-2086 GCA_964245465.1 uncultured Thermoanaerobaculia bacterium | reverse complement strand
GGACCAGTAAAGGCGCTCGACGGATTTAAAAGGACTGGCGAAAGGCTTGAATTCGTCTCCACCTTTAATCATGGCCGGAGCCTTCGGAACGAGGGTCCCCAAAGTGGCAGCCTAACAAGAGCATAGCACCTCATTCCAAAAGGGTCCGAGAAGAGGCCTGCCCACGAGGCCGCTCAGAATCTTGGTTCTCGAACCGAATCAATTCCTTACCCGCTTCTTGGGTTGATTGGGTTACTTAAAGCAGATCCGAGAAGATGTCGCGCAAGCTGCCGACCATGCCGCGCACACTGAGTCCCGCTTTCTTTTGTACTTTCGTCTGGCTCTCCTCGGCCGAGCGGGCGTAGAGAAGGAGGCCGGAGGCGGTGCCCCATGTCGGGCTGCTGATCACGTCGACCAAGCCGCCGAGGCCGCGAGGCAATCCATAGCGCACGCCGGCGTCGAAAATCTGCTCGGCGAGCTCCAGGAGCCCGTCGAGCTGTGCGCCGCCGCCGGTCAAAACCACGCCGCCGCCTAGGCCTTTGTCGGGGGCGTACTTCATAAGGTCGTCGCGTATCAGGGTGAAGAGCTCCTCGGCGTGCGGCTGCAGGATCTCGCAGAGTTTCTTCTTGGGCACGCTGTGCGACCTACCTCCGGCCACGGTGGGAATAGCGATTCTCTCGTCTTCGCTGACCATGCTGGGCAGGCAGCCGCCCTGCTCGACCTTGATCCGCTCAGCCTCCGTGAACGGCGTTTGCAGCACCGTTGCTAGTACTCTGGTGAAGTTCTCGGCGCCCATGGGAACTACGGCGCTGTGTTGGATCTCACCTTCGAAGAACAGGGCATACTTGGTGGTACCGGCGCCGATGTCGACCAGCAGGACGCCCAGTTCGCGCTCGTCGGGGCTAAGCACGGCCTCGGCGGTGGCGAGGGGCTCGAAGACCATCTCGACGACTTCGATGCCAGCGCGGTTGACGCTGGTCAGCAGGGTGCGCGAACGGGTGATGTTGCCGGTCACCAGGTGGACCATGACCTCGAGGCGGGTGCCCAGCATGCCTAGAGGGTCGTCGATGCCGCCCTGCCCGTCGACGATGAACTCTTGCGGAATGGCGTGCAGGATCTCGCGGTCCGACGGCAGGCCAACGTATAGCGACGCTTCTAGGACGCGCTGGATGTCCTGGCGGCTGATCTCGCGGTCCTTGCGGACGACCGAGACTATGCCGCGCGCGTTGAAGCTGCGGATATCGCCGCCGGCGATACCCACGTAGGCACGAGAGATCTCGACGCCGGCCATCACCTCGGCCTCTTCGCTGGCGGCCTTTAGGGCCTCGACGGTGGCCTCGAGGTTGACTATGTTGCCCTTGCGTGTGCCGTGGTTGGGAGCCAATCCCTTGCCGACCACATCGACCCCGCCCTTGTCGTCGCGCTGGCCAATGAGGACTGCGACCTTGGCGGATCCGATGTCGATGCCGACCAAATAGGGTTCTGACTTCGCCATTAACTTACCCTCTCGTTAGAGGTTGACGACTCGCAGTTCACGACTGCGTAATTCGGTTTTGTAGCACGTTTCACGCCGCGCATAAAGGCGCGGGGCGCTCGCGCCTGCGGGGCCGGCGTCGCCCTGGTGCTTGACAGTTTCAGTGCGACGAGAAACGAGAGGCAACGCGTCCGATCGGTACGGCAGGCGAGGGCGTCATTGACAATGCCGAGGACAGGTTGTCAAGGTCAGCGAACCGGTCGGCGTTGCGCAGGGCGAGTCCGCTGGGGGGCTTGGCTTTCGACGCACTACACGCGCTTAACCGACCGCGCCATCGAGCGGCTGCAAAAGCCTAACTGGTGCCTGATCGCAACTCGGGAGTGAGGCCGAGGAGCGCGAGATCCTCTACGACCAGCGAAAGTGGTTCGGCGAGCGAGCGCTTGCTTATCAAGCTCGGGCCGCAGGTGCGACCAACGGGAGCATCCTGCCGTTTTCGGCGGGCCATTTATGGCAGCCGAAAACATGGCTGGCTCCCGCTGTTCCCCCAGGCCCCTCGGGGCCGCTTCGGCTAACTACCCGGTGGGGGGGCCGTACTCGGTGGGAGCACGGTGCTTCCCGGTCCCCCCCCTGACT
>CAXTNS010000502.1:5071-5345 GCA_964245465.1 uncultured Thermoanaerobaculia bacterium | reverse complement strand
ATCTCCCCCCCACAGCCCAAACCGGTCACGATTCCCTCCGAGCACGCGCCCTCCGCGTCCTCTACGGCGGCCGACCTTCCGGACGCGGTCCCTGCCCCCGCGCCGAGCTTGCAGCCGGCGCGCGCCACGATCCTGTCGCCGCGAAATGGAGAAACGGTCGGATCAGACGTTCTTGTGCAAGGCATCGTCTTCGGGCTCGAGGACCGGCAGCAGATCTTCCTGGGTATCCGGCAAAAAAACGGCGTGATCTACCCTCGGGGGGAGTTGTTCACGG
>CAXTNS010000502.1:0-5061 GCA_964245465.1 uncultured Thermoanaerobaculia bacterium | reverse complement strand
CACGGAGACTGCCGACGACAAATTAACAATAAATCTCAGTAGAACCAATAAAAAAAAAAAAAAAATCCTGGTGTTGACGTCCACCAGCCAGGAAGCGACCCAGGTCTTGAGGGATCAGCGGAGCCGGGATAACGGCCTGTCCATCTTGCCCCCGGGGGCTTCCATCAGCAGCGACGTCGTGACCCTGAAAAGGCAGGGGAAGCTCCGGAGCATCCTGAAAGGACCTTGAATCCAAAACGCCCTCCTCTCCCAGGAGGGAGGAGGGCGACACAGAGGGAATCAGGAGGTCGAGGGCTCCCAGCGGGTCTCATCCGGGTCCGCGGCACGAAGGACAACCTTTTCCTGGACCCTTCACCGCCTCGCAACCCACGCACTCACCTCACGAGAGAACCGCTCCAAATCCGCCAAGCCATGTACAGCCGCGTCGTAGATCTTCTGCGGAACAACACCCGCATATCCGTGGGCCACGACGTTGCGCAGACCGGCCGCACTCGCGAGAGCCTTGGCCGTTGCTTTCGAAATAAAGCTGCGCTCAGCCAGACGCTGAAAGGCTTCAGCGGCATTCTCCGCAGGCGGTAAACTCTCCTCCGAGATGACGTGGGTCGCCAGATCCAGGCAGGACTGAACCGAAAGCATCAGATTGAAAGAGATCAAATCAAGGGCGTCCTGATCTTCTTCGAGATCGGAAACATCGGACGGAGTATGGGTCCGCACCCGGTCCATGCGCTCGCTCAACTCCCGGAGCTTGGCTGTTACGACGTTCTGGTCAACCATTGGCCAGTTTCCTCAGATAAGCATCCCTCATCCGTTCGTAGGCGGGACGGTCCGTCTCCAATCGGGTGATCGCATGGGAGAGCCAGCGTCCCGCCGCTCCTGGCCGGCCTTGATGGATGACGACATGGTCCCGGACGATGGCGTTGAGGAGAGCAAAGCCCGCACGGGAGAGATCGACCACGTCCACCTCCCGGCGCGTGGCGAGGCTCAGGTCGCCATAGAGAGCAAAGACGTCCGGGTTCTCTCCTAGAACGGCCACGTCCACGTCCGAATCCGGACGGGCCTTCCCGCGGGCCTGGGAGCCGAAGAGCAGGGCGAGATGCACGCCTTGGCGGTCTTTAAGGACCTCCCGTATGGCATCCACGAGTCTTGCCGTCTCTTCGGTCATAAGGACAGTCTAGCGTTTCCCGAGCAATCTGGGGGATGCCCTTCGGGACGAGGACGGTACATCCCTGCGCAGGACCTCAATCCGCTACCATCTCCCACCTGGACTCGAGGGAGGGCACGATGAAATCTCTCTGGCTTCATCTCCTCCCGGATGCCGCCCTGAGGAGGTGCCGCCATTTCTGACCCCACGTTCCGGACCTCGTGCGTCGAGCGCTTCCTGCGCTACGTGACGTTCGACACCCAGTCGAGCGAGACCTCGAAGACCTATCCCAGCACCGCCAAGCAGCTCCACCTCCTGCGCCATCTGGTGGAAGAGCTTCGGGCGATCGGCCTCACCGACGCGGCCCTGGACGAGCACGGCTACATCATGGCGACCCTCCCCGCCACGACCACCAAGACGGACGTGCCCGTGATCGGCTTCGTCGCTCACGTGGACACCTCGCCCGAGATGAGTGGCGCCGGAGTCAAGCCCATCCTCCACCGCAACTATCAGGGTAAGGATCTGGTGCTGCCGGACGATCCGGCCGCCGTGCTCCGTCCCGCCGAGATCCCCTACCTCCGCGAGCGGATCGGGGACGACGTCATCACCGCCTCGGGCACCACCCTCCTGGGCGCGGACAACAAGGCCGGCGTCGCCGAGATCGTGACCGCGGCCGAATACCTGATGGCCAACCCCGAGATCCCCCACGGGACCATCCGCATCGCCTTCACGCCCGACGAGGAGGTGGGCGCCGGCACTAAATATTTCGACGTCGCCAGGTTCGGCGCCAAATACGCCTACACCATGGACGGAGGAGCCCGCGGCGAGATCGAGATGGAGAGCTTCTCGGCCGACGCCATGACGATCACCTTCGTGGGCTTCAACACCCACCCGGGCTACGGCAAGGGGCTCCTGATCAATTCGATCAAGATCGCGGCCGACTTCCTCACGCGCCTCCCCGAGGACGGCCTCTCGCCCGAGACCACGGACGGATACGAGGGCTATGTCCATCCCTACGTGATGGACGCGAGTGTCGATCGCACCGCGATCAAGCTCCTGATCCGCGATTTCCAGACCCCGGGCCTCCAGGAAAAGGAAGCCTTCCTCGAACGGCTCGCCCGCGAAACGGTCAAGGACTGGCCCGGCTCCTCCGTCGAGATCAAAATCGAGGAAAGCTACCGCAACATGCGCGAGGTGCTCGATCAATATCCCGACGTCGTCGAGAACGCCCGCGAAGCCATCCGCCGCGCCGGCATCGAGGTCCGTGAGAGACCCATCCGAGGCGGCACCGACGGTTCCAAGCTGAGCTTCATGGGCCTGCCCACCCCCAACGTCTTCGCTGGCGAGCAGAACTTCCACTCCCGTCTCGAATGGGTCTCGGCGCAGGACATGGAGAAGGCGGTCGAGGTGATCGTGCACCTGTGTAGGGTTTGGGAGGAGCGGGCGGAAGTATAAAGTAGGCTTCATCCTCATGAATTCACGCTCAGCCAAGCTCTTCGAGCACCTCGACCGCCATCGCGCCAATCTCCGCACAGCCGTCGCCGAGATCCCACCAGAGCTGCGGTCCCGGCGTCCGGCGCCGGAGAGGTGGTCGGTGATCGAGCTACTCGAGCATCTGATTCTCGTGGAGCGCCGGCTGATCTACCTGTTCAACCAGTGGCTGGCTGAAGTCCGCGAGCAGGGATTGCCGCGCGAAGACGAGACGGAATTTGACTTGACGGAGAACCTGGAAGTCGTGCTCAACCGTGGCTATCAGGTCACCGCCAGCGAAGCGGTACGGCCCCAGGGGAAACTCGACGAGGCGACAGCGTGGGCCACGTTGGAGGAGGCGCGGCAGGATCTCAAGGCGACCGTCCTGGGATTTGAGGAGCTGCCGCTGGGCGGGATCATCCGTCCCCACCCCGCACTCGGGCCGCTCAATTTCTACCAGTGGGTTGAGTTCGTGGGGTGGCACGAGGCGCGGCATACGGCGCAGATCCGGGAGAACGGTTCTGTGCTGGGCGCTACTTCAGGTTCGTAGGGGCCGCCCCTACGAAACAACCCTCCTGTTTGGCAGGCTCACCCAAAGGGCGGCAGTAAGCCGGTATACTCCCTCAGGATGGCGCCGCGTTTCGACCCCGAGAGCCTGAAGCTCGATCTTTCTGTTGCCGATCTCCTGGAAGGCTCCATGATGCGGAGCCTCGGCTTTTCGAGCCGGGGCGGGTATGAGCGGATGTGGCTGGGACAGGCCATCCATGGGCGCTACCAGGAGCAGGCGCTGGAGGGAGACCCCTCCTACCGGCGCGAGGTCGTGATCTCCCACACGTTCGAGCACCGGGGATGGACGGTCACCGTCCAGGGCCGGGCGGATGGCATCCGCAAGGAGCCGGACGGCACGCTGGTGGTCGAGGAGATCAAATCCGTCCGGCGGGGCGGGAACCTGCCACCGCCCGTGCGCGAGACCTATCAGCGCCAAGCCCTCCTCTACGCCTGGATGCTGGCCCAGACGTCGGAGGTCCCCGTGCGTGCCGAACTGGTGCTGATCGCCATCGGCAGCGACGAGACGGAGCGCGATGCCCTGGTGCCGGATCTCCGGATGCTCGACGCGACCGTGCGGCGGCGGGTCAACTCCCTCCTCCATGCCTGGGAGGCCGAGCGGCGGCGGGCGGCGGAACGGCACGCGGCGGCCGAGCGGCTCACGTTCCCTTACGCCGGGACGCGCCCGGGCCAGGAGCTGATCCTGGCAGCCGTCGAGACCGCCGTGGCCAACCGCGAGCACCTCCTCCTGCAGGCGACGACCGGCATCGGCAAGACCGTGGCGGCCCTCTACCCCGCCCTCAAGTACGCCCTGGCCAGCGACAAGCGCCTGTTCATCCTCACGGCCAAGAACACGCAGCAGACCATGACCACGGCCGTGCTCAGCATGCTCAACCAGGAGAGGGCTTTCCGCTCCCTGCGGCTGCGGGCCAAAGCCAAGATGTGCGCCAACGACCAGATTCTCTGCCACGAGGAGTACTGCCGCTTCGCCAAGGAGTACGGCATGAAGCTCGCCACCACGGGCGTGCTGGCGAAGATCTACCAGGACCACGCCTCCATCGAGCCGGACGACGTTTTCCGCGTTTCAAAAGAGGCCGAGGTGTGCCCGTTCGAGGTGAGCCTGGAGCTTTCGGGATGGGTGCAGGTGACGGTCTGTGATTACAACTACGTTTTCGATCCCTACGTCTCGCTGACGAGCTTCGCCGCGGATGAGGATCTTTCGGACGTCATCCTGGTGATCGACGAGGTCCACAATCTGGTGGATCGCGGGCGCGGCTACTACAGCCCGGAGCTGTCTTCGAAAGACGCCCGCCGGGCGGCTGAAATCATCGGACGCTGGGGCGAGCCGATCCACACGCGGATCGAGACGCTGTGTCTCCATCTCGCGGCCTTGATCGATTCGACGGTCGCCGACGCTCTGGAAGAGGGGCCGCCTGGGGACCGCGCCGTCGAATGGCCCCTCCCGGAGGACCGCTTCTGGCGCCTGCGCCCGCAGCTCGACGCGGCCTTCATTGACTATCTGGAGCACCAGCGGGAGACGCGCACGTTCCGGCCCGAAGATCCTTTCGTGGAGCTGTATTTCGATTTTCTCCGCTTCTTGAACGGGCTTGCCGTCTCGGACGGGGCCTTCAGCCACTACGTGGAGTACAGGAAAGGTGACGGCCGCCTCAAGGTGCTGTGCAAGGACCCGAGCCGTTTCCTGGGCAACGTGATCCGCCGCACGCACGCCACGGTGGGCCTCTCAGCCACGCTCTCGCCGCCCGAGTTCTACACGGGCCTCCTGGGCTTCGAGGCGGGCCGCACGGCGTTCGTGGAGATCCCCAACCCCTTCCCGGTCGAGAACCGGCGGGTGGTGATCGATCCGACCGTGGCCACCACGTGGCGCGAGCGCCCAGCCAATTACG
>CAXTNS010000501.1:2428-5350 GCA_964245465.1 uncultured Thermoanaerobaculia bacterium | reverse complement strand
CGTCAAGTCGGATTACGAGATGTATCACCCGCTCGTGTCGGCGAATGGGCTGATCGCCTTCCACGACATCCTCGAGATTCCCGCCCAGGCCGCCGATTGGCAGCGCGGCAACGAGGTTTCGATCTTCTGGCGGGAACTGGAGCAGAAGGTGGAGAGCCGCGAGATCATCGACCACAGCTTCCCGCCCCCGAAGTGGAATGGGCGCGAGCCGCTCTCGGGCATCTGGCCGCCGCTGGGGATTGGCGTGGTGCTGGGCAATCCAGCGCCGGAGAGAGGTACCGGATGAGCCCCGGAATAATTTCGTAACTGTTGGGCTTTCTTACGATACCAGATTGGAATGATGGCAGAGGAGGCCATTTAAACGTTAGGATTTGACATGTCGTTAGTTGATTTGTTGAGGCAGCGGGCCTGTGAGGAGCCGGAAAAAAGAGCCTACACGTTCCTCGCCGGTGGCGAAGCCGACGCAAGCTCTCTGAGCCACGAGGAGTTGGACCGGCAGGCGCGTGCGGTCGGAGCTCTCGTGCGGGAGAACGGCGGCCAGGGGGAGCGGGCCCTCCTGCTCTACCCCCCGGGCCTGGGCTTCGTCGCCTCTTTCTTTGGCGCGCTCTACGGCGGCGCCATTGCCGTTCCCGCCTATCCTCCTCGCGTCGGACGCGGGCAGCCACGGCTGCGAGCCATTGCGCGCGACGCGGCGCCCCGGCTCGTGCTCACCACCGCCGCCCTTGCCGCCCGGGCCGAGGCTCTCGTGGGGGAGATCCCGGAGCTTCGCCCGGCGGTCTGGCTGGCCACGGACGCTCTGCCCGCCGGCCTGGAAGCGGAGTGGCGGGATCCCGGTGCGGGTCCTGGGACGCTGGCGTTCCTGCAGTACACCTCGGGCTCCACGGCCGACCCCAAGGGCGTGATGGTGAGCCACGGCAACCTGCTGCACAACCAGGAAATGATCTGCCGGGCATTCGGCCAGTCTCGCGACTCGGTCATCGTGGGCTGGCTCCCGCTGTACCACGACATGGGGTTGATCGGCAACGTGATGCAGCCCCTCTACGTCGGCGGCCGGTGCATCTTGATGTCTCCCATGACCTTTCTGCAGCGGCCGCTGCGGTGGCTGGAGGCGGTGAGCCGGTATCGCGCCACGACGAGCGGCGGCCCCAACTTCGCCTACGAGCTGTGCGCGCGCAAGGTCGGCGCCCAGGAACCCGAGGGCCTGGACCTGAGCTCCTGGACTCTGGCCTACAACGGTGCCGAGCCGGTCCGGGCGGAGACGCTGGAGCGTTTCGCCGCCGCCTTCGCTCCCTATGGCTTCGACCGCCGCGCCTTCTATCCCTGCTATGGCCTGGCCGAGGCCACGCTCTTCGTCTCCGGCGGGGAGCCCGGCCGGGCCGTCGTGGTCGAGACGGTCGAAGCGCCGGCCCTGGAGAAGGGCCAGGCGGTCCCCGCCGTTGGGACCGCGGGGACCGGCCGCGAGCTGGTCGGATGCGGCCGCGCCTGGCTGGGCCAGGAGATCCGGATCGCCGATCCCGAGACCGGCGCCATGCGCGAGCCGGGCCAGGTGGGAGAGATCTGGGTCGCGGGACCGAGCGTGGCGCAGGGGTACTGGAACCGGCCCGCCGAGACGGAGAGCACGTTCCTCCGCCACCCGGACGGCGTGGGTCGCTTCCTGCGCACCGGGGATCTCGGCTTCCTGCGCGGGAGCGAGCTGTTCGTCACCGGACGTCTCAAGGACCTCATCATCCTGCGCGGGCGCAACCTCTACCCCCAGGATGTCGAGCTGAGCGCCGAGCGGAGCCATCCGGCCCTGCGCTCCGGCTGTGGAGCGGCGTTTTCCGTCGACGCCGTCGGCGAGGAGCGGCTGGTCGTCGTCTTCGAGGTCGAGCGCGGGCGGGAGGACGCGGTCGCGGAGGTCGCCGGCGCGGTTCGGCGGGCCGTGGCGGAGGAGCACGACGCTCAGGTCCACGAGATCGTCCTCCTGCCGCCTGGGAAGATCCTCAAGACTTCGAGCGGCAAGATCCAGCGCCGCGCCTGCCGCGCGCAGTACCTCTCTGGGGAGCTGCCCGCCGTGGGTCGAAGCGCTCTGGGCCCGGCCGAGACCCCCGAGATTCCCGAGACCGCCGGGATCCCCCTGGGGGAGGCCTGGCTGCGGGAGCGCCTCGCGCGCCTCTTCGGCCTGCCGGCAAGCGCCGTCGCTCCCGACCAGCCGCTGACGAGCCTGGGCATCGACTCGCTCTCCGCGGTCGAGCTCCAGCACACCGTCGAAGCGGAGCTCAGCGTGGAGCTCGCGGTGACCGAGCTGCTCGAAGGGCCGACCGTGCGCGAGCTGGCGGACCGTCTCATCCAGCGGTCCGGCGAGGAGCGAGGCACGGGTAGGGCCGTCCCGCCGCGGACCTCTGGACCACGGGAGGAGGTCCCGCTCTCCTACGGGCAGAGGGCGCTCTGGTTCCTGCAGCACCTTCAGCCGGAGAGCTCGGCCTACAATGTCGCCGCCGCCGTGCGGGTGCGGTCGGAGCTGGACCTGGTCGCCCTGCGGCGGGCCTGGGAGGTCCTCGCCGGGCGCCACGAAGCGTTGCGGGCGAGCTTCCCCGAGAGCGAGGACGGGCCGGTCCAGCGCATCCGCTCCGGTGGCGGCCCTCATGTTTTCGTCGAGACCGCGGAGGAGTGGAGCGAGGAGCGCCTCCACGGCCGGTTGCTCGAGGAGGCCGGGCGGCCGTTCGACCTCCAGTTGGACTCCCTGATGCGCCTCGGCGTCTTCCCGCTCGCGGGCGGAGATCACGCCGTCCTCCTGGTCGTCCATCACATCATCGCGGACCTCTGGTCCCGGGCGGTGCTGTTGCGCGAGCTCGGGATCGTCTACTCCGCTCTGCGGCAAGGGGGAGAGCCGCGGCTCGAGCCGCTCCCGGTCTCCTATCCGGAGGCTGTCGAGTGGCAGCT
>CAXTNS010000501.1:0-2418 GCA_964245465.1 uncultured Thermoanaerobaculia bacterium | reverse complement strand
GGCGAGCGGCTCTGGGCCTACTGGAGCGAGCGGTTGGGGGGCGAGCTGCCGGTCGCCGACCTGCCGGTCGACCGGCCGCGTCCGCCGGTGCAGTCGTTCCGCGGCGGCGCACGGTCGCTGCGGCTCGATGACCCCGCGCTCCTCGGCCGCCTGCGCGAGCTCGGCCGCGATCATCGGACGCCTCTGTTCGCGACCCTCCTGACGGCCTTTCAGACGCTGCTGCACCGCTACTCCGGCCAGACGGACCTGATCGTCGGCTCTCCCACCGCCGGCCGTGAGACGCTTGGCCTGGCGGGAGTCGTCGGGTACTTCGTCAACCCTTTGCCGCTACGCACCGACCTGTCGAAGGACCCGCCGTTCGCCGGCCTGCTGCACCGGGTGCGGGAGACCGTGCTCGGCGCTTTCCGGCATCAGGACCTGCCGTTCCCGCTGATGGTCGAGCGCCTCCAGCCGCGGCGCGACTCCGGCCGCTCGCCGATCTTCCAGTCGATGTTCGTCCTGCAGAGGGTGCATCTGCCCGAGCTCCGGGACGTCGCCGCCTTCGCCCTCGGACAGGAGGGAGCGAGGGTCAGCCTGGGCGGGCTCGAGCTTGAGTCCATGGCCCTGGAGAGCCGGGCGTCGCAGTTCGACCTCGAGCTGATGGCGGCAGAGACGGAGCGCGGGCTGGCGCTGACGCTGATCTACGATACCGACCTCTTCGACGCCGCCACGGTCCAGCGCGCCCTCCGCCACTTCGAAGCCCTGGCGAGGAGCGCGGTGGAGCGGCCGGACCGGCGGATCGGCGAGCTGCCGCTCCTGACCGCCGAGGAACAGGCTCAACTGCTCCTGCACTGGAACGACACGGCCATGGAGCTGCCGGGAGAGGGCGCGCGGTGCTTCCCCGAGCTGTTCGAAGAGCAGGTCGCCCGGACACCCGGCGCCGTCGCCGCCGAAGAGGGGGATCTGTTCCTGACCTTCGCCGAGCTGAACGCCCGGGCGAACCGCCTGGCCCGCACCCTGATCGCGGGGATTGCGGGCGGTGGCGGGCTCGAGGACCGGGTGGCGGTCTGGGCGGACCGCGGCCTCGACTTCCTGACGGCGATCCTCGCCATCCTCAAGTCCGGGTGCGCCTACCTCCCCCTCGATCCGCGCCAGCCCGCACCGCGGCTCGTGCGGATGCTGGAGCGTAGCGGCTGCCGGCTCGTCCTCGCCTCCGAGGCGCGGCTCGACGCCTGCCGCCGGGCACTGGAGAGGCGCCCGGACCTGTCCGTCCTGCCGCTGCGGACCTCCGTCCTTGAAGGCTCTGGAGAGAACCTCCGGATTGACCTGTCGCCGGACCGGCTCGCCTACGTCCTTTTCACTTCCGGCTCCACCGGTCTGCCCAAGGGCGCGATGATCGAGCACCGCGGCATGCTCAACCACCTGCTCGCCAAGGTGGGGGATCTCGGCCTGGGTCCGGAAGACCGCGTGGCGCAGACCGCGGCGCCGACCTTCGACATCTCCGTCTGGCAGTTCCTGGCGGCGCTGCTTGCCGGCGGGCGCGTGCGCATCGTGTCCGACGAGGCCGTGGCGGAGCCCGCCCGGCTCCTGCGCGAGATCGAGGAGCGGCGGGTGACCGTGCTGGAAGTGGTGCCTTCGCTGATGCGCGCCCTGCTCGACGAGGTGGCGGCGGACCCGGGCTCCCGTCCGGGCCTCTCCTCCCTCCGCTGGCTCATTCCGACCGGCGAGGCCGTTCCTCCGGACCTCTGCCGGGACTGGTTCGCCAGCTATCCCGGGATTCCCCTGGTCAATGCCTACGGCCCCACCGAGTGCTCGGACGACGTGACGCACCACGTGTTGGCGGGGCCGCTGCCGGAGGGCGCTCCGCGCACCCCGGTCGGCCGGCCGATCGCGAACCTCCGCCTCTACGCCGTCGACCGCGACCTCTCTCTCCTGCCCGTGGGCGTGCCCGGCGAGCTCTGCGTCGGCGGCGCCGGCGTCGGCCGCGGCTATCTGGGAGACCCGGGGCGCACGGCTGAGGCCTTCGTCCCCGATCCGTTCTCGTCCCATCCCGGCGCCCGCCTGTATCGCACGGGAGACCTTGGATTGTGGCGGCCGGACGGTGTGCTGGAGGTCCTGGGGCGGTCGGACGATCAGGTCAAGATCCGCGGCTTCCGCGTCGAGCCGGGCGAGGTCGAAGCGGCACTCGCCGCGCACCCGGCCGTGCGGGAGGCCGTGGTCCTGGCGCGGCGCGACCGGCGGGGAGAAGCCCGCCTGGCCGCCTACTGGACGGCCCGGCCGGACGCCGTGGCGTCGGCCGCGGACCTGCGGGAGTACCTGCGGCAGCACCTGCCCGAAGCCATGGTCCCGGCCGGCTTCGTCCTCCTTGAAGCCCTGCCGCTGACCCCCAACGGCAAGGTGGACCGCCGTGCCCTGCCCGCGCCGGGGAGCGACCGGCCC
>CAXTNS010000500.1:0-5355 GCA_964245465.1 uncultured Thermoanaerobaculia bacterium | reverse complement strand
TCGAGGAGCACCCGCACGGCCTCGATCTCGCTCTCGATCCCCTCCTTGCGGAGCGCCTGGAGCAGGACCACCTGACTGGCCGCGACGGGCGAGCCGACGGTGGAGCGCACCAGCATCTTCACCTTGCTCTCCAGGGACCGCGCGGCCCCGGAGCCCGGCTCCAGGGCGAAGGTCAGGAAGCCGACCCGGCCGCCGAAGAAGGAGAATTCCTTGGTGGCGCCGTCGATCTTGATGGGGACCAGGTTCGGGTGGGCGCCCGCCAGATCCCAGAAGAGCGATTCGCGGGGGATCTCCGGCTCGTAGACCAGGCCCGCGTACGCGTCGTCACAGACCACCACCAGGGGACGGCGGCCGGCCTCCTCCAGCAGGGACTCGACGGTGGCCCGCCGCTCCGCCGGGTCCGGCGTGTAGCCGCCGGGGTTCGAGGGGACGTTGAGGAACGCCACGGCGGGCTCCCCCTCGGGCAGGCCGGCCAGGGCCTCGGCGACGGCGCGCGGGTTGTACCGGCCGTCCACGTAGGCGGGAGCCGCGAGCACCCTGGCCCCCGTTCGCACGGCGAAGGCCTGCCGGTAATTGCCCCAGAAGGGCTGGGGGATGGCGACCGCCTTGCCCTCGCCGCCGAAGAGGTCCGCCACCAGGGAGAGGCCGTGGCTCAAGCCCACCGTCACCAGCGGCAGGCTCGACGGCGCGGAGCTGCCAGCGGGTGCGTGCCGCCGCTGCCACTCCCGCCAGAGCCGCCGGACCTCGGAGATCCCCTCGATGGGGGAATAGAGGAGGGCCTGATTGAGGTCCTGGTCCGAGAGGCCGCCGAAGGCCGTCACCAGCTCCGGCAGACGGACGGCGCCACCTCTACCGTCGGTGATCTGGCCGATCGTCCCATTGATCTCCTTGCCCTTGGCCTCGGCCGCCTGGGCCGGAATGTCGGGCGGGAAGAAAATCCGGCGTCCCAGGGGAGACAGGGCCCGGAACAGGGCAGGCGCCTCGCGCTCCAGCGGTTCGTTGATCTCGGCGGCCATGTCGCGCATGGGTGCAGAGTATAGTTGACGGCTCTTCCACGAGGACGCCTGATGCCGAGGATCGTAACGACGCTGGCCCTGCTCACCCTGACCTTGGCGGGCGGCCTCCATGGAGCCAGAATGCCCGAACCGATCTCCTACACGCTGCGCTTCCCCGCACCCCAGACCCACTACGTCGAAGTCGAGGCTCTGATCCCCACGGACAGGCTGCCCACGGTCGAGCTGATGATGGCCGTCTGGACCCCCGGCTCGTACCTCATCCGCGAATATGCCCGGAATGTCGAAGCCGTCTCCGCCGAGACCCCCTCGATCGGGGACAAGCCGGGCGAGCCGCTCCCCGTGGAGAAGACCACGAAGAACCGCTGGCGGATCGCGACCCGCAAGTCCCCGCGGATCACCGTGCGCTACCGGGTCTACTCGCGCGAGATGTCGGTGCGGACCAACTGGATCGATTCGGACTTCGCCCTGCTCAACGGCGCCCCCACCTTCCTGACCCGGGCCGGGGCCGGGAAGCGGCCGCACGACGTCCGCCTGGTGCTGCCCGAAGGCTGGAAGGTCTCGGTGAGCCCCTTGCCAAAAATCGCTGGAGCCGAGCACGCCTTCCGGGCGGAGGACTTCGACACCCTGATCGACTCCCCTCTCTACGCCGGCAACGGCAAGGCCTATACGTTCGAGGCCGGAGGCAGGTCGCACGTGCTGCTGAACGAAGGGGAGGGCTCCGTGTGGGACGGTCCCCGCTCGGCGGCCGACGCGGAGAAGATCGCCCGCGCCCAGATCGCCTTCTGGGGAGAAGCTCCCTACCCGCGCTACGTCTTCTTCAACCTCCTCACCGAGGCCGGCGGCGGGCTGGAGCACAAAGACTCTTCGACTCTGATGAGCACCCGCTGGCGGGCGCGCACCCGCGAGGGCTACCTCGAATGGCTGGGCCTCGTGAGCCACGAGCTCTTCCACGCCTGGAACGGCAAGCGGCTCCGGCCGGCCGAGCTTGGCCCCTTCGACTACGAGAGCGAGGTCTACACCCGCAACCTCTGGGCCGTCGAGGGCCTCACCTCCTACTACGGCGACCTCCTGGTGCACCGGGCGGGCTACTCCACCCGCAAGGAGTTTCTGAAGAACCTCAGCAAGTCGGTCGAGACCCTGGAGACCACCCCGGGCCGGCTCATCCAGTCCATGGACGAAGCCTCCTTTGACGCCTGGATCAAGTTCTACCGGCGCGATGAGAACACGCCCAACAGCGGGGTCAGCTACTACACCAAGGGCGAGGTGGTGGCCTTCCTCCTGGACGCCCGCATCCGCCGGGCGACGGACGGGCGGCGCAGCCTCGACGACGCCCTGCGCCTGGCCTACCGGCGCTACTCGGGCGAGCGCGGGTACACGGCCGAGGATTTCCGCAAGGTTCTGGAAGAGACCGCCGGGACAGGTCTCCGGGACTGGTTGACCCGGGCCGTCGAGTCGACCGGAGATCTCGACTACCAGGAGGCCCTGGACTGGTACGGCCTGCGTTTCGCGAGCACCGAGGAGAAGAAAGAGGGGAGCGATCCCCAGGAGCTGCCGGCCGGCTGGCTAGGAGCCGAGGTGCAGGTCCAGGACGGCCGCCTCGTGGTGACCCAGGTGAAGCGAGGCACCCCCGCCTACGAGGCCGGCGTCAACGTGGACGACGAGATCCTGGCACTCGACGACTACCGCGTCTCGCCCGATGGAATCGAGAACCGGCTCAAGGCCTACCGGCCCGGCGAGAAGGCGACCCTGCTGGTGGCCCGCCGCGAGCGCCTGACCCGCCTGTCCGTCACCTTCGGAGAAAAGCCGAAGAACCGCTGGAAGCTCGAAGCGCGTCCCGACGCCACCGGGGAGCAGAAGGCCCGGCTGGCGGCCTGGCTGGCGGACGCGGGGTCGCCGGCCGAGAAGGAGGAGGAGAAGACGCTGGCGGCGGTGGTGGTGCCCTAGCGTAGCGCCCCTGGGAGCGCCGCCTCGAATCTCCACGTCCTCACTGCCCACGTCCCCCCCTCGATGGCCACGGCGCCCACGTAGCCGGGGGCGGGGCGGAGGTGGTGGAAGAACCAGCGGGCGGCACGCTCGGGATCGCCTTCCAGCGTGAGCATGCGCGGCGGCTCGTCCAGGGCCAGGGTCACGTCGAAGGAGTCGAGGGGAGCCGCGAGCCCCTCGCCCACCGCCTTCAAGTAGGCCTCCTTGCGCGTCCAGCAGTTGAAGAAGGCTTCCTCCTTGGCGGGGAACGGGATGCTCCGCAGCACCGTCCTCTCGCTTTCCGAGAAGAACCGCTCCGAGATCTGCTCGCAGTCCGGCATCTTCCGCAGGTACTCGACGTCCACTCCGATCTCGCGGCTCAGCACGAAGCCCACCAGGGCCAGCTCGTCCGAATTGGAGAGGTTGAACTGGAGGTCACTCTCCGGGGTGGCGAGGAAGGGCTTGCCCCGCGGGCCGTAGGAGAACTTCACCAGCTCCGGCCGGGTCCCGAGATAGGCGGCCAGCAGGGTCCGCAGGGCGCCGCGGCCCACCACGTACTGGCGCCGGTGCTTGTCGAAGCGGAAGCGGTTCGCCCGCTCCCACTCGTCGGAGGAGAGGCAGCGGCCCAGCCGCTCGACCTGCTCGGCCGGGGGATCGAGGCGGACGGCCCAGACGTCGATCTCGCCCGGCGCCAGGGTCAGGCCGGCCAGGGGACGTGGGAGGAAAGCGCCGCTCACCAGGCCTTGGGGAGCACCGCGGCCGTGATTTCCGCGAGGTCCCGGGAGACGGCCTCGAGGACCAGGTCCTTGGAATTGTTGATGAAGAAGTGATCTCCCGGCAGCATCCGCATCCGGAAACGCCCGCGCGTCTGCTCTTGCCAAGCCGCCACGTCGTCGCGGGTCACGTCCACGTCGCCCAGGCCGCCGAAGGCGGAGATGCCGAAGTCGAACGGCTCCTCGGGGACGTATTCGTAAGTCTCGTTGACCTGGAAGTCGGCCCGCAGGATGGGGATCAGGAGCCGCATCAGCTCCTCGTGCCGGAGCACCTCTTCGGGGGTGCCATTGAGCTCGCGGAGCTTGATCAGGAACTCCGGCTCCGGCAGGTTCCAGATCGGCTCCTCGCGGGCCGGGAGCTGCGGCGCCCGGCGGCCGGAGACGAAGAGATGGAGAGGCAGGGCCTGGCCCCGCTGGCGCAGCTCGCGCGAGATCTCGAAGCCCAGCGCCGCCCCCATGCTGTGCCCGAAGAACACGAACGGCAGGTCCAGATAGGGCTGGAGAGCGTCCGTGACCGCCGGGGTGAGGGCCTCGGAGCGCTCGATCGGCGCCTCCCGCATCCGGCTCTCCCGGCCTGGAAGCTGCACCGGACAGACCTCGACGTCGGCGGGCAGCGAGGCTCCCCAGCCGCGGTAGACCGAAGCCCCGCCTCCCGCGTAGGGAAAACAGAACATCCGCATCCGCGCGCGTGGGTTCACCTCGCGGTAAGCCAGCCACCGGTCTGTGGGATTGCCGCTCGGTTTCACGATGGGACGGGGGCTAGTTGGTTCCCTGGCTCGCCTGCCGCTCGCGCTCCATCTCCTCCATCTTCTTGCGAAGGGAGAGAGGGCGCATGTCGGTCCAGACTTCCTTGATGTAATCCAGGCACTCCTGCTTGGTGCCGCTCTTGCCGACGTCATTCCAGCCCAGGGCGTTCTCGCGATGGGCCGGCCAGATCGAGTACTGCTCTTCGTGATTCATGACCACCCTGTAGATGGTGTTGTCTTCCTTGTCTTCCCAGCTCATTGGAGACGTCTCCTTGTTCGGTCCTTCCGTTTCACCTCTTAAGTGCCGGTAACACCAAATCCGGGACAAGAGAGTCTAGCAGGTCAGACCTCCGATCGCGCCCTCGCCAGGGCCGCCACCAGGGCCTCCACGTCCTCCGGACCCGTCCGGTGATTGGTGATGCACGCCCGCAGCGCCGGTCCCGCCTCCCCCAGCACCGCGGTGCTGATCCACGCCTCGCCCGAGGCGACCACGTGCGCCGCCACCCCTTCGAGGAACGCCGCCGAGCGCCCCTCGGGTCCGGAGCCCACGAAGCAGACCACGGGCAGGGGCGTGTCGTTGACCACGGTCCAGCCCTCCTCCCGGAGACGCTCGCGCAGCCGGCCGCCCAGGGCCGTCTGGTGGCGGATCGACTCCTCGTAGCCTCCCCAGCCGGCGGCGGCGAGCGACAGGAAGACCTTGAGGCCGATGAACCGGCGCGACCACTGCATCGAGTGGGCGTAGGGATCCGCGACCGGCAGGCCCGCCCCGTCCCGGGGCATGTAACCGGCCGCCACCCGGAAGGTCCGCTCCAGGATGCCCGCGTGGCGCGTGACGTACAAGCCCGCCCCCATGGGCAC
>CAXTNS010000499.1:0-5366 GCA_964245465.1 uncultured Thermoanaerobaculia bacterium | reverse complement strand
CTCCGGCCGACTCGATCGACCTCTACAACATCCGAGGTTGGGGGAACAACTATTTCTCGGTCAGCGACGCCGGCCACATGCTCGTCCACCCGGGCGGCCCCGGCACGCAGACCATCGATCTCAAGGAACTGGTCGACGAGGTGCGGGAGCGCGGCATCACCCCGCCGCTCCTGATCCGCTTCTCCGAGATCATCAAGGCCCGGGTCGTGCAGCTCAACGAGGCGTTTGGCCACGCCATCTCCGAGTACGGCTACCAGGGGGCTTACCGTGGGGTCTATCCCATCAAGGTCAACCAGGACCGCTATCTGGTGGAGCGGCTGGTGGAGTACGGGAAGCCGTACCACTACGGCCTCGAAGCGGGCTCCAAGCCCGAGCTGCTGGCCGTGATGGCGATGCTGGAGGACGAGGGGGCCCTGATCATCTGCAACGGCTACAAGGACGAGGAGTACATCGAGACGGCTCTCCTCGCCACCAAGCTCGGCCGCCACGTGGTGATGGTCGTCGAGAAGCCCTCGGAGCTCCCGCTGATCCAGCGGATCTCCGCGAAGATGGGAGTGCGTCCGCGCATCGGCATCCGCTCGCGGCTGTCGGCCAAGGGCGCCGGCCACTGGGAGGCCTCGGGCGGCGACCGCTCGAAGTTCGGCCTCTCGGGGCGCGACCTGCTGGACGCCGTGGCCTTCCTGCGCGAGCACGAAATGCTCGACACGTTCGAGCTGGTCCACTTCCATCTGGGGAGCCAGATCTCCTCGATCCGCTCGGTGAAGGACGGCCTGCGCGAGGCGGCCCAGGTCTACGTGAACCTGGCGCTGATGGGCGCGCCGCTCGGCTACCTGGACGTGGGCGGCGGCCTCGGGGTGGACTACGACGGCTCGCAGACGAACTTCACGTCGTCGCTCAACTACACCCTCCAGGAGTACGCGAACGACATCATCTACGGCGTCATGGAGGTGTGCGACGCCAAGGGCGTACTGCATCCGACGATCGTGTCCGAGTCGGGCCGGGCCACGGTGGCCCATCACGCGGTGCTGGTCATCGACGTGCTGGGCGTCTCCGAGTTCGAGGTCGGCAAGCTGCCGAGGAAGCCGCCGGCGGACGCCGAGCCCTCGCTCAAGAACCTCTTCGAGACCTACCGCGAGGTGTCGAGGAAGAACGTGCTCGAGTCCTACCACGACGCGATCTCCGCCCGCGATGAGTGCCAGAGCCTGTTCAACCTCGGGCACCTGTCGCTCGAGAACCGCGGCCTGGCCGAGGACCTCTTCTGGGCCACCTGCCAGAAGATCCTGCGCATCACGCGCACGCTGCAGCAGGTGCCGGAGGACCTGGAAGGCCTGGAGCGGCAGCTCGCGGACACCTACTTCTGTAACTTCTCCGTCTTCCAGTCGCTGCCCGACTCCTGGGCCATCGACCAGCTCTTCCCCGTGGTGCCCATCCATCGATTGAACGAGGAGCCGGGCAACCGCGCCGTGCTGGCGGACATCACTTGCGACTCGGACGGCAAGATCGACCACTTCATCGACCGGCGCGACGTCAAGGACGTGCTGGAGCTCCATGAATACCGCCACGGCCATCCCTACTACCTGGGCGTCTTCCTGGTGGGGGCGTATCAGGAGATCCTGGGCGACCTGCACAACCTCTTCGGCGACACGAACACGGTCCACGTCTCGCTCGACCCCGAGGACGACTACAAGATCGAGGGCGTGATCAACGGCGACACGGTCTCCGACGTGCTGCGCTACGTGCGCTACAACCGGGAAGACCTAGTGGCCCGGGTGCGGCGGGCGACGGAGCTCGCCCTGCGCGCCAAGCGGATGACGTTCGAGGAGTCGAAGCACCTCCTGCGCCGTTACGAGGAAGGGCTGTCGGGATACACTTATCTGGAGCAGGATTGATCTGAAAGGGAGGTATTCCTATGAAGACCCCGGCGCCCGTGGTGGATCCCCTGATCGACCGGCTGTGTGAGGCGGTGCGTCTGCGCGACGTCGCCGCCATCACAGAGCGGGTCAAGGAGGACCTGGAGTCTTTCATCCCCGCCGAGGGATTGATGCTGCCGGACCGCTTCCGTCGGATGAAGCCGGGCTCCTACGCCCGCCGCCTGCTCTATCGCGACGACGAGTTGGACTTCACGGCCCTGATCATGACCTGGGGACCCGGGCAGCGCACGGCGCTCCACGACCACGCGGGCATCTGGTGCGTCGAGGGTGTGGTCGAGGGGGAGATGGCGGTGACGCGCTATGAGATGACGGAGGAGCTCGCGGACGGCCGATGTCGTTTCGAAGAACGCGGCGCCGTGCGCGCCATGGCCGGCTCCGCCGGAGCGCTGATCCCGCCTTTCGAGCACCACGTCCTCGCCAACGCCCTTCCTGACCGTCCTTCCCTCACCCTGCACGTCTACGGCGGCGAGATGACCCACTGCAATGTCTTCGAGCCCTTGGGCGACGGCCTCTACAGGCCGTCCGAGAGGGCACTCTCCTACGACGACTAGACCCATGAATCCGTTCGGCAAAAGCTCCGGCCTGCTGGTCCGGCAGGGGGAGCCGTTCAACGGCGGCCCCGAGCCCGGCCGGCTTCTCGGGAGCTTCATCACTCCCAACGAGCTGTTCTTCGTCCGCAACCATGGCGGCGTCCCCGAGGTGGACCCGGCCTCGTACCGGCTCGCCGTGGACGGCCTGGTGGAGCGCCCGCTCTCGCTGTCGCTGGAAGACCTGCGGCGCCTCCCGCGGGCCTCGGTCACGGCGACGCTCCAGTGCGCGGGCAACCGCCGCCAGGAGATGATGGACTGGCAGGCGATCAGGAACGAGCTGCCTTGGGGCACGGAGGCAGTGAGCAACGCCGAGTGGTCCGGCGTGCCCTTGCGCGAGGTGCTGGCGGCAGCCGGGGTCCAAACCGAAGGGCGCCACGCCGCTTTCACCGGGCTCGACGAGACGGAGCGCCACGGCCACCGCTTCTGCTTCGGCGGCTCGATTCCCTTGAGCAAGGCCGCCCATCCCGAGGTGCTGCTGGCCGACACCATGAACGGCGAGCCGCTGCCACCCGTCCACGGCGCCCCCCTGCGGGTGGTGGTGCCGGGCTACATTGGCGCTCGGAGTGTCAAGTGGCTCTCGCGCATCACGCTCCAGGAGACTCCGTCGGACAACTACTTCCAGGCCACGGCCTACCGGCTGTTCCCGCCGCACTTCGGGCCGGATAACGTGGAGTGGGAAAAGGGGTTGATGCTGGGCGAGGCGCCCGTCAACTCGGTGATCCTCTCGCCCGCGGAGGAGGAGACGGTGCCGTCGGGCCGGATCGCCGTCCGCGGCTGGGCTCTCGCGGGCGGGGACCGCCAAGTGGCGCGGGTGGACGTCTCAGCCGACGGCGGCAAGAACTGGACGGTGGCGGCTCTGGGGCCCGAGGGCGAGGATTACACGTGGCGGCTCTGGGAGGCGGCGCTCGAGCTGGCGCCGGGCGGTCACGAGATCGTCTGCCGCGCCTGGGACACCGCCGCCCAGACACAGCCCGAGCACACGTCGCAAGTGTGGAACTTCAAAGGGTATACGAACAACGCGTGGCACCGGGTGCGGGTGACTTGCGTGTAGGGGCCGCCCCTACTCCTGCTCGAACCAGGCGCGCCAGGGGTTCTCGCCCTGCCGGCGCAGCACGCGCATCTTCATACGGTTCATCCGGCTCCAGCGCACCAGTTGGGAGCCCCACTGCTGCTCCATGGCCCATCCGGCCGCGGCTCCGATCAACAACATAGTGACAAAAATGACCATCGCATCTACCTCGTAAAAAAGAAAATCGCCTTCAGGAACCGCCCACCTGTCTGGGTCGACTACCCCAGGGGTGCAGTGCAATTCCTACCGGTACCCCTTTGGTTATTTTGTAGAACTAAGTTTAAACTCCCGGCCCGCTCTCCGTCAACCACTCAAGCCCCTCTTGTACGAAACGGACCGCATTTCGTTTTCCCCTCGCGTTCCAGGCTGAACGGCACGGCGATTGCGTGCCTTCCCGGCGCTCGCGGGCTCTCTTCAGGAAGGTTGTGACATGACGACAGATGCCATTCCGCTCTCTTCGACGCTCCGGCGCACCCTGCGCCGTACCTTCGGCTTCCGTGCTCTCCGGGAGGGACAGGAGGAGGTCATCCGCTCGGTCCTGGCAGGGCAGGACACCCTGGCCATCATGCCCACGGGCGCCGGCAAATCGCTCTGCTACCAGCTCCCGGGCGCCGAGCTGCCCGGCACCACGGTCATCGTCTCTCCCCTCATCTCCTTGATGAAAGACCAGGTCGACAAGCTCCACGAGCTAGGCATCAACGCCGCCCAGGTCAACAGCACGCTCACCGCCAGCGAGGAGAGCGAGGTCCTGGAGGAGATCGCCAAGGAGCAGCGGGATTTCGTCTTCGTCACCCCGGAACGGGTGACCCAGCCAGAGTTCCTGGAGACGCTCAAGACCAACAAGATCGACGTCTTCGTGATCGACGAGGCGCACTGCATCTCGCAGTGGGGGCACGACTTCCGCCCGTCCTACCTGCACCTGCGCGAGGCAATCCCCCCGTGCTGGCCCTGACCGCCACCGCGACCCCCGAGGTGGTGGAAGACATCCGCCGCCAGCTCGGCCGCGAGGAGATGGAAGTGGTCGACATCGGCGTCTACCGCGAGAACCTCCGCTTCGAGGTGATCCCAGCGCCGCGGGAAGAGTCCAAGCAGAGCACCCTGGGGCGCCTCCTGGGTGAGATCGAGGGCACGGGCATCGTCTACGTCTCCACCATCAAGGACTGCGAGGCGGTCACCGAATACCTGGAGAGCCTGGGCATCGACGCCATTCGCTACCACGGCCGGCTCGGCGCGCGCGAGCGCAAGTGCAACCAGGACCGCTTCATGGCCGGGGACCTCAAGGTAATCGTGGCCACCAACGCCTTCGGCATGGGGATCGACAAGCCGGACATCCGTTTCGTCATCCACTACAACCTGCCGGGGTCGCTCGAGTCCTACTACCAGGAGGCGGGCCGCGCCGGCCGCGACGGCGAGCCGGCCCGTTGCATCCTCTTCTACCAGGCGGAAGACAAGAACACCCAGATCTTCTTCCTCAACGGGCGCTACCCGAAGCAGGAGCACTTCATCGCCGTCTACAAGGCCCTGGAGAAGCTCGGCGCCGAGCGCCGGGACGTGCTGGCCAGCGAGGTCCACCAGCGGGCCACGGGCGTGGCCCAGGCCAAGGTGAAGGTGGTGCTCGCCACCATGAAGGACCTGGAGATGGTGGCCGAGACCGAGCCCAGCCTCTACCGCCTGCTGCGGGGCGGCTTCACGGCCGAGGAGCTGGACGAGATGGCCGGCCGCTACGAGAAGCGGGCCGAGGCCGACCGCGACAAGCTGCGGCGGATGGTTCTCTAC
>CAXTNS010000498.1:4494-5391 GCA_964245465.1 uncultured Thermoanaerobaculia bacterium | reverse complement strand
CTGAGCTACGACGGGCGCCACGACAACAGAGTCAGTCTGACAAAGTAGAATTAAGAGCACATCTGTTTGACGCACTACACTAGAAGAGTCTCGGCTTTTCGACCTGGAGGCGTCCCTGCTACGCGACCAGCGCCGGCTTCCCGACGCCTTGGACCGGCTCGACGACGCGCTGGCCGGCTGCGGGACGCCTCAGGCGGAAGGTCGCATCCTTCTCAAGAAGGCCTCCGTCCTAGTACTTCGTCACCGCAGATGTGATGGATATCAGTGCCCTTCTTCCTCCTGGAGAGACTACAATTTCTCTCCAGGAGGAAAACCGATGCGGAAACTCTATGTGGTCACCCTCAGCCCCGAGGAGCGATCGGGCTTGGAAAAGTTGGTGTCGACCGGGCGCGCTAGCGCCAAACGGCAAATTCATAGCCGGATTCTCTTGAAGGCCGATACAAGTCCGGCGGGTCCGGGCTGGACGGATGAGCAGATCTGCACCGCCCTGGAGGTCAGCCGTCCGACGGTGGAACGGGTCAGGAAACGCTTCGTCGAAGGAGAATTGGACCCCCTTAAGCCTCGTCCCGCTACGCCTCGCCCCTCCCGTCGCCGGCTCGATGGCGAGCAGGAAGCCCATCTGTTGGCTCTGGCCTGTAGCTCTCCTCCTGCCGGACGCGCCCACTGGACTCTGCAACTCCTGGCCGATCAAATGGTGATCCTTGAGTACGTGGAGTCGATGTCCTACGAGACCGTACGAAGGACGCTCAAAAAAACGAGATCAAGCCGCATCTGAAGAAGTGTTGGTGTATCCCTCCGGAGCACAATGCGGAGTTTGCCTGCCGCATGGAGGACATCCTGGAAGTGTATCGTCGTCCGCAGGACCCTTTGCGGCCGGTGGTATGTTATGTATGGACG
>CAXTNS010000498.1:0-4484 GCA_964245465.1 uncultured Thermoanaerobaculia bacterium | reverse complement strand
CGTCGTGCAACGCTACGACTGCGAATATCAGCGTAACGGTGTGGGCACTCTGTTCTTGGCTTTTGAGCCCTTGGCGGGTTGGCGCCAAGTCCGAGTCACCGAGCGGCGGACTCGCCAGGACTGGGCTTGGTTTATCAAGGATCTCCTCGACAACCGATATGCCGAGGCGGACCGAGTGGTCCTGGTGATGGATAATCTCAACACTCACTCCGGTGCCTCCCTGTACGAGACCTTTGCTCCCCAGGAGGCCCTACGGCTGCTGAAGCGGTTGGAGATTCACTACACGCCCAAACACGGCAGTTGGTTGAACATGGCCGAGGGAGAGTTCAGCGTTCTGCAGCGGCAGTGCTTGGATCGCAGGATTGCGACCTCCGAGTTCTTGCAACAGGAAACAGCGGCCTGGGAAGCTCAACGCAATCAGGCCGCTGTTGGCGCCAACTGGAAGTTCACTACCGAGGATGCCCGAGTGAAACTGCGTAAACTCTACCCATCGTTCCTAGAGTGATGGAGGACTAGAGCAGATGGGAGACGCCGAAGCCGCGCTTGAGGCACTCTCTGTCGCGCTGACGCTGATCGATCCGATCGAGGAACCGCGGCAGGTCTTCGGGGCTCAGTTCAACCGGGTGGTGAACTTCCTGCACCTGGGGCGCTGCGAAGAGGCCGGCACGCTGCTGCCGGAGGTGCGCTCCCTGGCGGAGGAGCTCGACCTCGACCTCGACTTGCTCCGGGTCCGCTGGCTCGAAGGTCGGACGCTCGCCGGGTCGGAGAGGCCAGAGGAGGCCATCGCGGCGCTGGAAGAGGTGCGGCAAGCTTTTACGAAGCGCATGCTTCCCTACGACACCGCCCTGGCGACGCTGGATCTCGCGATCGTGCTCCTGGAGCAGGGCGAAACCGCCCGGGTGCGCGACCTCGCCGGGGAGATGCTCTGGCTCTTCAAGGCCCAAGGCATCCCGCGCGAAGCCTTGGCCGCCCTGCGGCTCTTCCACGAAGCCGCGGAACGCGAAGCGGCGACTGTGGAACTGGCGCGGCGGGCGGTGGAGACGTTCCGGAAAGTGGGGTAAGGGCGGCGAGGTGGGGCCGGGGCAAGGGGCCCCTGCCCTCCGAGGTTCGTTGAGTCTCTCTCAGACCTGGGGGCTCGGTGAGGTAATGCAGGAGCCATTGGGGTCGATGATGCAGCCTTCCTCGGTAGCCTCGGGAGGCGTGGTGCAAGCAGGTCCGGTGGCGCCGTCCGGATCGATGAGGCAGCCCGCTTTTGTCCAGATCGCGGTAAATAGGCTCTAGAGGCCGCCAGTGATCGTGGGGGTCCGCCGCGGGGCCGCCTCGGCGGCCGCGGGTAGGACAAGGACGAGAAGGACGCCAAGGACAACAAGAGCAATAACGGACCTGCGGAGGCTTGGCGGCATTTTGCGGCGCATGGAAGGCTCCTTTCCGGGTAGGCGGCTCTCGTGGCCATCGCGGACGCTCAGACGAGAGTGAAGGCCTGAGGATAGTGGTCCGAATTCCCAAACACATTTTCGCCGCCTATGAAGTTAGTTATGTTTTGATTAGTAGTAACTAGGTAGTCAATCTGGAATCCCGCCTGCTGAGTCGCCCTCGGGCCGAATTCAATGATCATGTTAGGCGCTTGTTGGTTGAGAGCATTATTAAGAACCTGGGGATCACAGTTGAAGTCTCCAAGAACTGCCCAATTCGTCGGCGTTCTCGGCGCCAAACCCGCGGCCATCGCCTGGAATGCCGTCAGCTGCCTCGTATTCCAATCAGCGGTCGCTCCTGGAATTTGTTGGTCTGTCAAACCCTGGCCTTTGTACGCGTAATAGGACGGCGCGTGAACGCAGCCAATACGCCAAGCGTCGTCGTCGTCGCGATTAGGCACATCGATCCAGAGAAGTGGGCGGGTACTCGGCGGATCCGCCATGTTTGGGACTAGGAGAGTTCCGCCTTGGCCTATCATGCCCGCGCTCGAGAGGATTGCAAGGCTGAATTGGGTAGTTTGGCCAGGAACGGGGTTGGGCAAGAACACAACATCCCATGTCTGCGTCGATCGAGACGTTGAAGTGTATTGAAATATCGCAGTCATGACGCCGTCCTGGTTTGGTGGACCAAAGTTGAACTGGTTTAAAAGGTTACCGCATTCTTGAAGGCAGACAACATCCGGTATTTTCCCAGATACGCTTTTTGATACAACAGCCGGTAGGTTGACCGTGTTGACATTACCCTGCATATTCCATCCCACCAAGAGCATGGCTCTCCCTCTTTTCTTCTGGTTGAACGAATTTGGGCCGTCCGGCGATTTCAAGACGCCACCCTTGTCTCAGGATTCGCAAGCGCGGAGCCGTGGCCTGCGGCAGACCGGCGGCCACGTCAACACTCCTTCCGCGTCTCGGGATCACCGCTTTTCTTGAAGCCTGGGGTGCTCGCGGTGATCGCCGACTATGCCTCCACTCCTACCGCGCAGCTTTACGACCGACAGCGCGAGACTCCTCAGAGCTTGAGCGCGGCGTTCTTGGGCTGAGGCAGTCGCCACGGCAGCCGGCGTACTCCCCGACGGCTCGCTACGTTGACTCAAGGGGAAAGATCATCCATGCTTGGTTAGCGTCGCCCGGGAGCTGCTGATACGCTTGTATCGGATTCCCTTGTGCTACCGTGCCGTTCCGGTTGTCGACGACATACCAAAGACCCCCAATTTCCGTTGTCGTTACAATAAAGGGGGATTGAGAGATCCAATCCCACTGCTGATTCTGAGAGTCGGAAAGCAGTGGAAGAAGGCAAAGTTGAACCGTGTTAGCAGGCCCTGGACCCGGCACAGAGAGTTTGAAGTGAGGGGCATCAGCGAGAGAGATCGTTTGCTCTTCTTCATCTAGCAACCAAGCCGTGTAGCGAGCACCGATGACTGCCAGTACGATAGGCGAGCCTTCAGCGGGATCGCTTTGAACCCCGAGGCAGAATCCTGGATTCTGAATTGACTTGATCAGATAACGCTGGGGTAGCTGCATACCACTCTTCTCCTTTCTCCTTGGCTCGTTCACAAGCAAGGAACGTAGATAGATGGGCGTAAACCTTTAGCCGAGGCTTCGATACCCGCCCTCTCAGGATTGCATCACCAATTGGCATGAATGCGTAACACTTGTAATACTACTTAACGAGGCCGGCCCGTGTCAAGCGCCTGGGAACGCCGCCTGCTATCTCCTCGGAGCCTGCCCGGGAGGAATCGTGGGCGGGCGTGAAAAGTGCCGCACGGCTGGAAGCTTTCATCGCTTTGGTCCGGAACAGTCGCTCATGCAGGAGATGCGGGAATTCCCGAATGGCTATGCGCTTCGTCTGCCTGGTGAGGCCGCATGGGGCAGGAGGGCCGGACTTCATCACCCAGGAGTGGCTCTGTGATCCTTTCTTTGGCTTTGGGCTCGAGCCGGAGGCGGGGGTACTCTGACTGAGCTTGACGGGTAGTGAAGGCGTCAAACCTTTCATCGGAGCCCTAAATCGTGCGGCCCTCGATACCTGGAAAGACGAGGTGTGTTTCGAACTCCAAACCTGCCAGTCTTGTAGATAGCTCCTCTTTAGACAGGCACTCCGGCCTGCCGGAGTCCTCCCGAGGTGCATAGGTCCCGACTGCGTTCAACTTGGTCGCCGGCATCGTCGGGCACCAGGTCCAGACCGCTTGAGGAGTGATTCCTACCTCAAACTGGTACCAGAAGCTCGGAGTGGCAAGCTCGCCTGCGCGGAGCCGGCCGGCGATGCGGACGAGCCGGGATTCTTTTGCGAGCCATAGCTGTTGGACAAGGGCAAAGCCCAATTGGGACCGGTGGGTGATCTTCGGGACTCGTCCGCTGATCCCCGCCAGTGTACGGTAGATCTGATCTCGATTTCCATTGCTTGGTGTAAAGGTCCCGTCGTTCTTGTTGACTCGGCAGCCGGCCGCCACGATGCCGAGGGGTGTGTAGCAATGTTGGCACCAGGACATGTCGTGATAGAGCCACTCCGCCAGCGCACGGGCCAGGTTCGATATGCTGCCCTTGGTGGCGAGCAGAGCAGCGCCGATGGCGCCGTAGTAGAGTTGAGCATGGCTGGTGGTACGTTCTTCCGTGCGTCCCGTTCGTGCCCTCGGCCCAGGCCATACAGTATAGAGTCCGCAGCCATGGGCGCTTGTTTGAGCCTGCAGCAGATCCAGGAGCATCTTTTCAGCCTGAGTCTTTTCTGAGCCCTTGGCTGCGATGAACCTCACAACAGCGCCGAGCATGATGCGGTTGACGGTGGTTCTTGGGGCTTCCACATACGTAATCGATCCACCCTTGGCCCACGAATGCAGTTGTCCCAGGTCGAACTGCTCGATGCCGCCCATGGTCAGCTGTTCCTTTCGGCCAGGCGCTGGGTAAGGTCTTCGTTGGCCCGTGTGAGGGCTTCCAACTTCGCCTGCAGCTGGGCCTCCAGGGCGGCTAGTGTAGTGAGTCCGATATTCGGGAACCTCTGTTATCCTCTCCTGGTATGGA
>CAXTNS010000497.1:0-5393 GCA_964245465.1 uncultured Thermoanaerobaculia bacterium | reverse complement strand
AGGAATAGGCCGCCTGGGCGGTCTTTGCCCTCTCGGCCTCGCCCGCCGGGGCTCCGGACGCCGGCTGCGCCGCCGGCTTTGTCGCCTCGACCGGCGTCGCGGCCGTCGCCGTGGTGGAGGGGGCGGTGGAGCTGGCGCAGCCGAGGGGAGCGAGGGCGAGCAGGATCACGAAGGCGCCGGAAGCGGTATGTCGTGGCTTGGCGGTCATGGGCCTCCTCAAAAGGCAGTTTTCGAGGCGGGATCGTAGCATGAGGCCGCGTGCTAGCATTCTCCGGAGAATCCGGCCAGGAGCCGGTGTCAGCCATCCTTGGAGGCTTCGAGAATGTCTTTCCCCATGACGGACAGGGACGCGTCGTCGTCTACCCCGGCGGTGGGCGCCGGCGGCTCGCAGTTCACGAAGGAGAGCATCCTTCGGGATTACCGGATCGCTTACCAGAGCCGCCAGGCGAGCCTGATCGGCCGCCGGGAGGTCTTCACGGGCAAGGCCAAGTTCGGCATCTTCGGCGACGGCAAGGAGGTGGCGCAGGTGGCCCTGGCGCGCGCCTTCCGCCCGGGGGACTTCCGCTCCGGCTACTACCGCGACCAGACGCTGATGATGGCTCTCGGTTTGCTGACGCTGGAGCAGTTCTTCGCCCAGCTCTACGCGGACGCCGACGTGGAGCGCGAGCCCTGCTCGGCGGGCCGGTCCATGACCGCCCACTTCTCGACCTGCATGCTGGAGGCGGACGGCCGCTTCAAAGGGCTGGTGGACCTGGTGAACGTGGCGTCGGACGTGTCGCCGACCGGCTCGCAGATGCCGCGCCTGGTGGGGCTCGCCTACGCCTCGCGCCTCTACCGCGAGCTGCCGGAGCTCCAGGAGATGATGGGAAGGTTCTCCCGCAACGGCGACGAGGTGGCCTTCGGCACGATCGGCAACGCGAGCTGCGCCGAGGGGATGTTCTGGGAGGCGGTCAACGCCGTGGGCGTGCTCCAGTCGCCGATGCTGCTGTCGATCTGGGACGACGGCTACGGCATCTCCGTGCCCAACGAGCACCAGATCACCAAGGGGGACCTCTCGGCCGTCCTCTCCGGCTTCCGCCGCGTCCCGGGGACCCGCGAAGGGTACGACCTCTACACGGTCAAGGGCTGGGACTACGCGGGGCTGTGCGAGACCTATCTCTCGGCCGTCCAGATCGTGCGGCGGGAGCACGTGCCGGCGATCGTTCACGTGACGGAGATGACCCAGCCCCAGGGGCACTCGACCTCGGGCAGCCACGAGCGCTACAAGTCCCGCGAGCGGCTGGACTGGGAGGTGGAGTTCGATCCCGTCCGCAAAATGCGGGAGTGGATGATCGAGCAGGGTATCGCGACCGCCCAGGAGCTCGACGTCGTGGAGGAGGAGGACCTGCGGATCGTCCGCGAGGCGCAGCGCCGGGCCTGGGAGGCCTTTCGCACTCCCATTGACGCGGAGAAGGCCGAGGCGCTCGGCCTGCTCGAGGAGCTCGCCCGCGAGTCGGCACACGGCGAAGAGATCCGGAAGATCCGCCAGGAGTTGGAGCGCCAGCAGGGCGGGTTCCGTCGCGACGTGATGGCCGCCGTTCATAGCGCTCTGATCGCCACCGTCGGGGAGAATCCCCCCATAGCCCGCAAGATCGTCGCCTGGAAGAAGGAGCAAGAGCGGCTCAACGAGGACCGCTACAACTCCCACCTCTACAGCACCACACCCCGGGCCGCCATCAAGATCGAGCCCGTACCGGCCGTCTACCGCGACGACTCGCCGGTGCTCAACGGCTTCGAGGTGCTGAACGCCTGCTTCGACGCGGCTCTCGCGCGCAGGCCCAACGTGATCGCGATCGGCGAGGACGTGGGCAAGATCGGCGACGTCAACCAGGGCTTCGCCGGGCTCCAGGCCAAGTATGGACCCCTGCGGGTGACGGATACGGGCATCCGCGAGACCACGATCATGGGCCAGGCGATCGGCATGGCCCTGCGGGGGCTGCGGCCCATCGCGGAGATCCAGTACCTGGACTACGTCCTCTACGGTCTCCAGATCCTGTCGGACGACGTGGCCACCCTGCGCTGGCGCACCAAGGGGCGGCAGAAGGCGCCCATCATCGTGCGCACCCGCGGCCACCGGCTGGAGGGGATCTGGCACTCGGGTTCACCCATGGCGGGCCTGCTCAACCTGGTGCGAGGCATGTACGTCTGCGTGCCGCGCAACATGACGCAGGCCGCGGGCTTCTACAACACGCTCCTCGAAGGGGACGACCCGGCGCTGGTGGTGGAGGTGCTGAACGGCTACCGGCTGAAGGAGAAGCTCCCAGCCAATATTGGAGAAATGCGAGTGCCGCTGGGCGTTCCGGAGGTGATCCGGGAGGGGACGGACGTCACGATCGTCACCTACGGAGCCTGCTGCCGGATCGCCCAGGAGGCGGCGCAGAAGCTGGCCGAGGTGGGGATCGAGGTGGAGATCGTGGACGTTCAGACCCTGCTGCCGTTCGACCTCCAGGGCCGGATCGTCGAGTCGCTCAAGAAGACGAACCGCGTCCTCTTCGTGGACGAGGACGTGCCCGGCGGGGCAACGGCCTACATGATGCGGCAGGTCCTCGACGTCCAGGGCGGCTTCGCCTGGCTCGACGGCGCGCCGCGGGCTCTGTCCGGCAAGGAGCACCGCCCCTCCTATGGGTCGGACGGCGACTACTTTTCGAAGCCCAACCGTGAGTCCATCTTCGAGACGGTCTACGAGATGATGCACGAGAGCGACCCGGCGTCGTTCCCTATTTTCTTCCGGTAGGCAACAAGGAGGCTCAATGAGGAAACGCAATCAGAAGTTGACACTCCATCGCGAAACCATCCGGAGCTTGGCAGTTGGCGAGCTCCGCGGGGTCGCGGGAGGTAACACGACCGCCAACTGTGAGGAAGCCAGTCATTGCGCGTGCTACACGAACGACGAATATCCGTGCTTACCACACAGTGCCTGCTTCGGATCGTGCAGTTGCTAGCAGCCTGCTAAAACTCCTTGCGGGCGCCCCGGTTGGTGGGCTCCCGCTTCTCCCCCAATAATCAAGTCAGAACCTTTCTTGCTGCCTCTTTGTTCATTTCGGCGGCGAGAGGTGTTTACTTTTGTGAATTGAGGGGTTATGATTCTTCACGTTAGGGGAACCCCCGGGGTAGGGTCAGTCAACAATCCGTCGTTCCTTGGAGAAAGGAATCGAAAATGAAGAAGTATGCCAAGAAGCTGTCCCTCAACCGGGAGACGCTCCGTCATCTGCAGAGCGGTGAGGTTATGAGAGTCGCTGGTGGGGCTGCAAACTGCACGAGCGTTGGCTGCGTGGAATATTCGGGGTGCGAATGCGATACCCAGGGCTGCCAGGCGCCTACCGCGGCGTTTGCCACCTGCAGCATGGGGGGAACCTCGCACGCCAACTGTACGATCACCTGGCAGAACTGCTAAGACCGAGCGGCGGTCCTCCCTGGTGGGGGGACCGCCGTTCAACTCTCAGCTTCTACTTCCGCCGCCGTCTCCGGCTCCGCCGCCGTCTTCGCTTGGGGCCGCCTCCACCTCCATTACCTGCCTCACCAGCGCCGTTCTCCTCCGATCCCTCCTCGGAGTCATCGTCCGGTCCCTCGTCGTCCTCGTCGTCCTCGTCGTCGAAAGGATCGGCATCGTCTCCCGCCTCGGGCGGCTGGCTCTCGCGCACGGGAGCAAAGGCGATCTTTTCGGCCTCCGAGAGCTCGGGTCTGACTTCGTCGTTGGCTCCGTGGCCGTTGTCTCCGCCAGTGGCCCCCGCCTTCTTCTTGCGCTTGCGTCCGCCGCGACGCCGACGCTTGCGTTTCTGGGCGGCCTCATCCGTCTCCGCCGCGCCGCGAGGCTCCTCATCATGCTCCTCGTCGTCCTGCTCCTCCCCCTCGAGGAGCTCGTCCTCCTCCTCTTCTTCCTCTTCGGGAAGGGCCAGGTCCCAGGCCTGGAGGGTGATGGGGGCGGGCTTCTGCTTGGACGGACGCGCGGGCTTTTCCCGCTTCTGCCACTCGATCCGCTCCTCGGGCCGGTGGAGCCCCGGGGCGGCGATGATCTCGATCTCGATGTCGAACTCTTCTTCGAGGGCGGAGAGCTCCCGGCGGTAGTGGTTCTGGAGGGCGTCGGCGAGCTCCGGGTGAAGGCTGATGCGGGCGCCCTGGATCGAGCCGGTGGCGGCGCGGGCCTCGATGCGGCGCAGGATCGAGAGGCTCACCATCTCCTCGCTCGCCAGGCTCCCGATGCCGTTACAGGTGGGGCAGGGGCGGTGCGTGCGGAGCTGGAGGGCCTGCTGGATGCGTTGGCGGTTGATCTCCAGGAGGCCGTTCGGGCTGATGCGGCCCACGGTGGTGCGCGCCTTGTCGGCCTTCAGGGCGTCCTTGACGGCCTTCTCGACCTTGCGCTGGTTCTTGGAGGCCCGCATGTCGATGAAGTCGACCACCACGATGCCGCCCAGGTCGCGCAGACGGAGCTGGCGGGCCACCTCGGCGGCGGCCTCGGCGTTGGTGTGGACGGCCGTCTCCTCCTGGGTGGCGGCGCGGGTCGAGCGGCCCGAGTTGACGTCGATGGCGGTCAGGGCCTCGGTGGCGTCGATGACGATCGAGCCGCCGCTCGGCAGCTCCACCCGGCGCTCATAGATGCGGTCGATCTGGGGCTCCAGGTCGTAGCGGCTGAAGAGCGGCAGGCGGTCCGAGTAGCGCACGAGGCGGGTCTTCGAGCGCGGCATGAAGGCGTGGACGTAGGCCTCGGCCTTGTGGAACGCGTCGTCGTCGTCCACCAGGACCTCAGCGATGCTCGTATCCAGGTAGTCCCGGAGAGCCTGGAGGATCAGGTCCTGGTCGGTGTAGAGGAGCCGGGTGCCCTTGCCCTGGATGGCGGCGGCCTGGACGCGCTTCCACAGCCGCAGCAGGGCCGCGAGGTCACGGGCGAGCGTCGTCTTGGTCTGGCCGAGGGCGTTGGTGCGCAGGATGACGCCGCAGCCGTCCGGCAGGTCGAGGCTGTTGGCGAGGGCCTTGAGCTTCTTTCGCGTGTCCTCGTCCTCCACCTTGCGCGACACCCCCCGGGTGTCCTCGAAGGGGGTCAGCACGAGGTAGCGGCCGGCGAGCGAGAGGCTGGTGGTGAGCGCCGCGCCTTTCTGCCCCATGGGGTCCTTGGCCACCTGGACGACGATGGGCTTGCCCTTCTCAAGGACCTCCTCGATGCGCGGGTGGGGGTTGCTGGGATTGCGGTAGTACGCGTCGGGGACCACGTCCTGGATGGCCAGGAAGCCGTGGCGCTCGGCGCCGTAGTCGATGAAGGCGGCGTTCAGGCTGGGCTGGATGTTGGCGATGACCCCGCGGTAGATGTTGCCGCGGGTGAGGCCCGATTCCGCTACGTCGACCTTGTAGTTCTCCAGGAG
>CAXTNS010000496.1:0-5401 GCA_964245465.1 uncultured Thermoanaerobaculia bacterium | reverse complement strand
GCCTTATAGCGATCTGGTCAGGGTAGGGGCGGGTCTGGGCGGAGGTTGGGGGCGCGACCCGCCCCTACCCTGACCAGATCGCTATAAGGCCGAGGAGTCCTCTACAACCCCGCCGGCTCCGCCGACCGCTCCTCGTCCTCACTGCCGTCCTCATCCTCGCCCCCTTCCCCCTTCACCGTCTCCACGGCCTTCTTCGGATGGGCGGCGATGGCCTCGGCCAAGGCCTGGTCGATCCGGCCGTCGACGCGGACGAGGCTGAGCTCGCTCTCATCCAGGTTGACCACGAAGAGGTTGCGCAGGGCGCCGGCCTGGTCGGTGCGGATGAAGACCCAGGCGCGCTCATTTTCTTCCCGGGTGCGGATCATCGGTGTCCAGCCGTTTTCAGCGAGCCGCTTTTCAAAGCGGGTGTCGCTCGCGAGGCGGTCGAGGTCGGGCATGGAGTGGACCCTGTAGGTGGCCACCTCGACGCCGTGGATGCGGGAGAGGAACTGCTGGCCCTCCACCTTGCCGGGCACCATGCGGACGAGCCCGCGCAACAGGCCCATTTTGACCCGGCCGAGGTGGAAGTGCTCCTCCCGCTCGAAGCGGGCTTCGGGGAACCAGCGCTGGATCTCCCAGCCGACGGTCTCGACGGACGGCGCGCCCGCGCAACCCGCGAGGGAGGACAGGGAAAGGAACAGAACGAATGGGACGACGCTTCGCTTCACGATACGCCTCCGTTCAAAAGGGGTGAGTCCTCATTGCTCGGGTTTCTTGTTGCTCGGGCCCGGGGGTGGCGCCGGCTTGTTGACCTTCACGTCCACGTCGAAGTGCTGGGCCAGGCGCCCGATCTGGGCCGGGTCGATCCGGCCGACGATGTTGATGACGACGGCCTCGTCGCCCGGCGACAGCGAGAGCAGGGTGAGCCCGTCGATCCTGCCGGCGGTCTCCTTGAGGTAGATGTAGGTCTCCTCGCCCTCGTCCCGCACCTTCAGGGTGGATTTCCAGCCGCGGTCCTCCAGCCAGCGCACCGTGCGGCCGATCCGGGTGCGGAGCGAGCTCTCGTCCAGCCCTTTCAAGGGGACGGCCTGGACTTTGATGGACTTGAGGCCCGCCATCATGGACGAGAATTCGGGCTCGGACGTCTTCGTGCCCGCCGCGATCAGGCTCAGCAGGGCTCCCTCGATGTTGATCTCGACACTCAGCTTCTCCTGCGGGAAGAGGTCGAGCTTCTCCAGGGGCACGTAGCCGGGCTGGTCCGTGAGGTTCTGGGCCTGGCCGGCGGACGCCGCCAGCAGGAGCAGGACCGTGATTGCGATGGTGATCTTCTTCATCTCAGAACTCCTTCTCGATCCGCCCGGCGGGGACCGGCAGGTCCGGGATCTCGCCGAGCGACCGGGAGACTCCGCGGGTGGCGGGAACGACCAGCCGCTTGGCGAGGACCTCCTCCTGGAGATTGACGCTCGCCCGGCGGGTCGCCTTGCCGAGGTAGGACAGGGCGAGCTTCGCCTCGGCCGTGGCCTGGGCGATCTGCTCCGGGCTCGGCGGGTCGGGCGGCCTCTGGACCTGGAGGAACAGGGCTCCGCCGCCCACGGCCAGGGCCAGCACGGCCGCCGCCGCGGCAAGCCGGGGGCCGATCGCGCGCCTGTCGCGGACATTGCGGCGCCGGGATTCGAAGGGGACGACCACGCCCCGGCCTTCCCGGCGGCCCCGTTCCAACACCTCCGGCGGGCAGTCGAGCTGGGGGAGGGACCGCAGCTCGCTTTGGATCCGGATCGCCAACTCGAGCTCGGCGGCGCAGGCGGGGCAGCCCGCGAGATGCCCACGCAGCCGGGCGGCCTCCTCTTCGGGCAGGTCGCCGTCCAGATAGGGCTCGATCCAGTCGAGCGCCTCTTCGCAACGCGGATCGTGGTCGGTTCGAATCATGACGGTGATCCCTCTCTCAATCGTTCCCGCAACTTTTTGCGGCCCCGGTGGAGATGCACCCGCACGGTCACCTCGGGCATGCCGAGCGCCTCTCCAATCTCCCGGTGCGGGAGGCCCTGGACCTCGCGCAGGATGACGATGCTCTTGTACGGCTCGCCGAGGTCCGACAGGGCTTCGAGCAGCCGCCGCCGGAAGTCCGTGGCCTCGGCCCGCGCCAAGGGATCGGGCTCGGCGCTCTCGACCTCCCGGGCCTCTTCGTCGTCCAGGCTCGACGCGGAGGCGAGCGGGGCCTCGGACCGGCGTTTCCTCAGCAGGTCATAGCAGGCGTTGCGAGTGACCCGCAGCAGCCAGGCGCCGAGGCGCTCCTCGTCCACCCCATCCTGATGCCGCCAGAGACGGAGGAGCACCTCCTGGGTCACGTCCTCCGCCTCCTCCCGGTTGGAGAGGAAGTAGCGGGCGAACGAGTAGACCCGGCGCCGGTATCTCTGGGCGGTGTCCTCGAAAGCCGTCAGCATCCAAAGGAGAAGACGGACGGGGGAGCGGAACGTTTCAGGCCCCGTCGATTCTGAATGGTATCTCTCTCCGCGGCCCCGCCCGGGCATCAATGCCCCGGGCTAGGCAAAAACAGCCGGGTGAACCCGACTGAAGGAGTTCCCTTCAGGGGGCTCTTTTACTTAGCCCGGGCATTGATGCCCGGGCGGGGCCGCAACTCGTGAAGGGTCCTATCTGACGAGGTAAAGCTACACCGTCCGCGGACCGCCGAGCAGCCGGGCGGGCAGGAAGAGAATCGCCTTGAGGAACGCGAAGACCGCTTCCAGGGTGATCCCCACCAGCCGGAACGGCAGGGAGAGCAGCCAGACGAACGGGTAGAGGATCAGCACCAACAGGGCCAGCGGCCAACTGATGACGAAGAGGAGAAGCCAGAGAAGGAGCTTGATCATGGACGGGAGCCTCCTTCGCTCCCTGTTCACCATACGAGAGGGGATATCCTGGTGTTTCGATGCCGCGGACATCCCGATTCCTCCTCGCGTTCCTCCTCCTCTGCCCTCCCCTCGCAGGCCAGTCCATCGACCGGGCCATCGATCTCCACACGTCCGGGCGTCTCGAAGAGGCCCTCAAGGAGTATCACGCCGTGGCGGCGGCAACGGAGACCTCCGATCCAGCGGTCGCGGGTACGGCGCTCAATAATTCCTGCCTGATCCTGATGGACCTGGGAGATTACCGGGCGGCGCTTCCGGACTGCCGGAAGGCCCTGGCCCTGGTTCGCGCCGAAGGAGATCGCGAGACGATCAGCCACACGCTGAACAACCTGGGGCTGGTGCTCCAGGTGCTGGGCGAGCCCGTCGAGGCCGAGAGGAGCTTTCGGGAAGCATTGGCGATCAACCGGGGGATCGGGGACGCCGAGGCGCAGGCCATCAACCTCTCGAATCTGGGCGCGCTCGCCCTGGCGGCCGGCCACTACTCGGCGGCCCTGACCCTTCATGCCGAGGCGGAGGCTGTGGCGGCCCGGCACCGGGACGAGCCCTGGTCCGCGGAGCAGGGCCGCGTCGCTCGCCTGAACCAGGGGGTGGTGCTGGAGAAGGTGGGCGCCCACCGGGAGGCCCTCGACCTCTATCGAGGTCTCCTTGCCGAGAGCGGAGAAGGCCAGCGCGCCGCCCTGCTGGTCAATACCGGCGTGCTCTACCGCAACCTGGGCGATCCCGTGCGGGCGTCGGAAGCCTTCCGGGAAGCCATCGACATCTATGAGCAGGCGGGCGATACGGCGGGCCTGTCGAACGCCTGGCTGAATCTGGGGGTGGCCCTTCATCTCAATCTGGAGCGGACTGGAGAGGCCGAGGCTGCCTACCGCGAAGCCTTGCGGCTGGCCGAGGAGAGCGGAGACCGGACCGAGGAGGTGCAGGACCTCTTCTATCTGGGCCGGCTCCTCCTCGAACGAGGCCGATTGGACGAGGCCGCGACCGTCTACCGCCGCTGTCTGGCGACGGCGGAGGCGAGCGGATCGGCGGAGGGAAAGTGGTCGGCCCGGGAGGGTCTGGGCCGGATCGCCCGTGCCCGGGGTGACCTGGCAGGCGCCATCCAGCACTTCGAGGGCGCCCTCGGCGAGATCGAGCGTGTGCGCGCGGGGATCTCGCGCCCACGGCGGGCTGGGTACTTCGGCGACAAGCGGGCCGTCTATGCCGCCCTGGTGGAGACGCTGGGCGAGCTCGAGCGCCGGGAGCCGGGCAAGGGCTGGGGCGAGCAGGGCCTAGGGGCCGTTCAGCGCGCCAAGGCCCGCGACCTGTTGGATGCGCTAGGTTCTGAACGCCGGCCAGCGGCCCCCTTGGGCGCCGCGGCCTTGCGGGAGCGAGTGGGGAAAGGCGTCGTGCTGGAGTACTTCGTGGGCGAGAAGAACCTCTACCTCTGGGTGATCCGGCGGGGTGGCATCCGCTTCCACGACCTCGGTCCCGGCGGTCCGGTGCTGGATGCCGTCGTCCGGGTCCATCACGGCCTCTCCCGCGGCTCCTCGCCTTCACCCAACACCGTGACGGCCCTCTCGCGGGTGCTCCTGGGAGCTGCCGGCGGGCTCCCTCGTGGCGGCGAGCCGTTGCGGATCGCTCCCGACGGGGCCTTGCGATATCTGCCGTTCGAGATGCTGGAGGACCCTGCCGCTCCCGGCGAGCCGCTGGTGGAGCGCGCGGCGGTGAGCTATCTGCCGAGCGCCTCGGCGATCCGTGTATCAGGAGGACCGGAGAGGCCGGTGCAACTGCGCCTGCTGGGGTTTGGAGACCCCCGCCTGACCCGCAACGAGGAAGGCCGTCCCACTCCGCGGGAGCTGCTCGTGGAGCGCTTCGGCCTGGCGCCGCTGCCCGCCGCCTCGCGGGAGATCGCGGCTGCGGCCCAACTTCTGGGAGGGAAGACGGCGGAGATCACGGGCAACCGGGCCACGAAGAAGGCCTTCCGCGAGGCCGTCGGACGCGGGGCGCGGGGGGTCCACCTCGCCACGCACACGGTGATCGACGAGCGGCCCGGCCGGGGCGCCGCCATTCTCCTCAGCGCCTCGGGGGATGACGACGGTCTCCTCACCCCGGCGGAGATCGCCGCGCTCGACGACCACTCGGACCTGACGGTGCTCGCCGCCTGCCGCACGGCCTTGGGCGCCGGGGAGGATGGCCAGGCCCTGGCCTCGCTCACCGGCTCCTTCCTGGCCGCGGGCTCCCGGGCCGTGGTGGCGACGCTCTGGGACGTGGGAGATGCTGAGACGGCCGCCTTCATGGAGCAGCTCTACTTCGAGCTGGGCCGGGGGATGGCGCCCGCCGAGGCCCTTCAGGCGGCGAAACGGCGGCTGCGGGCCGATCCGCGTTGGAACCGGCCCGCGCTCTGGGCAGGGTATGTGCTGGTGGGGGACGCACCGCCGGTGGTGCCACGGCGGACGAGCTGGGCCGTATGGATCGCGATCGTCCTGGCGCTGGGGATCCTGGCGTGGACCGCTGTCTCCCTCCTCTCCCGGGGAGGGAGG
>CAXTNS010000495.1:4484-5405 GCA_964245465.1 uncultured Thermoanaerobaculia bacterium | reverse complement strand
CTCCACCTCGAACCCACCGCCTGAGGGACCCGCCAAGCCCTCCTTCTCCGGCAGTCCCGGACGCTCATGCCACGCCTCCTCCCTTGTCCAGCGCAGAAGCTCGGGATCATCGAAGTACGGCTTCTTCTTGACCACGAGCGGCCCCAGGCCCGGAATGAACACCACGGCCTGGTCCCGTCCCAGTCGCCGGAACTCCGAAGCGTCGAGCAGAGACCGTCCCTGAAGCACCGTCTGGCGCGAGGTGTTGCCCCGGCCACTTCCCAGACCCCCGGAAGACCTTGAAATCTGATCGATCTCGATCGTCTGTTTCCCCGACAGGCTCGACAGCCTCTCGGCCGTCGCCAGATCCGAGGGAGCAAAGGCCACCTGCACCGCGCAGTTCGGGGACACGGCCTCCTCCCGGCCAAACGCCTGGATCAACTGGCCGAGGTACTGCACCACGACCAGGAAGCTTGCGCCGTACCCTCGAAAATAGGCCAGGCCCTGCTCGATTTCCCGGATCGCGCCCAGGACCGGGAACTCGTCCAATAGGAGAAGGATTCTTTCCTTCCAATCCCAGCGTTTCGAGGCATCCCGCTCCAGAATCGCGCCGGCCAGTTGCGAAACCATGATCCGGAGATGAGGACCCAGCCGGTCCCTTTCGTCGGGCTCGAAGCAAAGATAGAGAGTGATCGGCCGCTCGCTCGCGCCTGTGATCTCCCGCAGGCTGAAATCCGACGCCGAGACGCTCAGGGCGAGCACGGGATCGGCATAGATCGAGAGCGCCGCCGAGACGGTCGAGAGCACGCTCGATCGCGTCTGGGGGGACATCTCCAGGATGTTCTCGGCCGCCGCGGCGACCGCCGGATGCGTCGCCGTCGGGCGGCCCTTCGGGTCCACCCATCCGAATCGCAGCGTTGGATCGTGAGGCGCGCGCCTCAT
>CAXTNS010000495.1:2114-4474 GCA_964245465.1 uncultured Thermoanaerobaculia bacterium | reverse complement strand
TCGATGGCCTTTTTTCCGCCGATCGTGAAGAGTTGATAGACCTTCGGAAGGCTGCCCCCTCCCGGGCAGTATTTGCCGTGGAGAAGAGCGCCCACCAGGATCTGGCGCGGCGCCTCGCGCCAGAAGGGATCCGCGTTCGTCGGCACCGACGCAATCAAGGCCCCCGCGATCCGCTGCGCGTCGCGCACGTCATAGGGATGGTCCCGGATTTCGAGCATCGGATTGTGCCGGGTAAACCCAGGCCCCCCAGAGGGCGCCCAGCAGAGGACTCGGGAGCCGTGAGCGCGCTGGCGAAAGCCGCTGGTGAGCTTGTAGATCTCTCGCTTCGCGTCGAGAACGATCAGAGGCCCAGGGTGTGCCAGCGCGGTGGGGACGACGACGCACGTGGTCTTTCCGCCACCCGGGGGTGCGAAGGCCAGGACATGGGCGTCCCCTTGGAATCGTAGATACCCGCCTTCGACGGCTCCCAGAACCATCCCTTCCCCCAGCTTTTCTCCCAGCCCGAGGTCCTCCCGCTTGCGCACCTCATCCCGGCGAGCGAATCGCGCGGAGCCATAAGCGTCGCCCGGTCCCGGCAGCCGTCTCCATGCCGCCCGAAGGCACCACGCTGCGCACCCGAAATAGACGGCTCCGATCACACCGCCGAAGGGGATCGCCTGATAACGCTCGCCCTGAAGGGTCCCGAGGGCCACCAGCTTCCGCATCGCCAGGAGAAAGACGGCCGGCGAGTAGATCGCACCCACCAGCCCCCAGACCCAACAGAGGCCGGCAAGCGTCAGGGCCAGCCCCTGCGCTTGCCGCTCCTCCCGGAGCTCGCCCAGGCCGAGGCCAACAAGGGCCATGCTTCCCAGCCCGACCCAGAGGAGCCGGCTCGGCCACGAGGCAAGAGCGCCCAATTCGGCAGGGTGGCCGAAGGCCCTCCCGAACCACCAGGCCGCGGCCTCCAGCCCCGCAAGAGCCGATCCGATGACGACCAGAACGAGGTACGTGAAGAGGCGCCGCCGCCTCTCCGTCACCTGCCGGGGAAGCTGGTAAAGCTCCTCCGCCATCAGAGAGTCCAGAGCGGCACGACACCGTTGCGCAACCACGCGGTTGGCACCGGGCCGAAGACACAGGAGTCTTGGGAAGAGGCTGAGGCCCCGAGAACGAAAACCTCGCCCGGCGCCACCTGCCACACCCGCTTCCCGCACCGCCCGCTCCCAGGACCTACTACGACGATCCGCTTGCACAGCGGAGCCCGTCCTCCGGGACAGCGCCCGGGGGCGATCCACTTCGCCAGGTGGTGACGTCTGACCAGCTCCGGCGGAAGGCAGAACGTCACCAGAGCCCCCGGCCTCACCTCGAGGATCGTGACTCGGTAGAGCCCCCGAGGGAGGCTCGGTGTCAAGTTGATCGCCAGAAATGACGCCAGGACTTCGGAGAATAGGAGGATCGCTGGCACGAGCGACACAGCCAGCAGCGTGACCGCTCGATGCCAACGGCGGCGTGAGGACGCCGCCCGTATCATGCCCCCACCTCCTGCGCGTGTACGTCCGTCTCAGCCGCACTGCCCAGCTCCGCACCCTCGCGTGCGGCCCGACGACGGCATTGCAGAATATGCCCGGCGACCTTGCGCTGCTCGGGGTGCCAATAGCCGCAAAGGCCGCAGGCTGCATGAGTAGGTTGCGGCGCCGGCACTACGGCAATGGCGCTTGAAGCCTCCTCGGCCGCCGCTCGCAACGCCGCGACCTCCAGCTCGAGGCCTCCGCGCCGCCCTTCCTCCTCGGCGATCCGGCCGAGCAAGTGCGTCTCATAGCTGTCCGCGAGACCGGAGTCCTCGCGGACGACGTCAGCCCACAGGCAGCCGCAGACGCAGAGCGTCGACAAGAGGCCCAGGCCGGCGCCCCACGCCACCTGGAGACCGCGGGAACCGAGGATTTCCCAGACCGGCACCGCCTCCAGTCCGGAAACCGACAGCGGAACGATCAAGGCATTCAGCAGGACAGTGATCGACACCCAAAGGCCAGCGAGGCCGGCATGCCGCCGGGAAATGACGGCGAATCCGACATAGACCTCGGCAAGTCCCACCAGGACGGCTAGCGCCGTCGAACTCAACCAGAGCAGGGCCGCCCGGGTGTCTGAGGACACCTCCTGGCGGTCCGCAGCGAGGACGACCAAGCCCAGGCGGGGCACCAGGGCGAGGATAGGGAATAGAGAGATCCAGCGGCCAGGACGGGACATGTATCTCAGTATAAGGCAACTCTAAGAGTAAGCAAACAGTGCCGGCGGGGGCCGTGGGGCCGGCCCATCCCTTTGCAGTCTCGCCCCGCGCGGCCGGGCCCGGCCCCCAACCCCACCACCCCCGCCCCCACCACCCCCCC
>CAXTNS010000495.1:0-2104 GCA_964245465.1 uncultured Thermoanaerobaculia bacterium | reverse complement strand
GGGCGGGCCGTAGGCCCGGCCTGGACGGACCGGCCTTGTCCGAGCGGCGCCGGCGCTCACGCGCCTTTCCCGGCGGCGAAAGGGCCGGACCCACGGCCTCCACGCCGGAATCTCCCGGACGTGACCGTAAGGAGACCTCCATGAGCCGACGCCGCGAGCACCGCAGCCAGCCGTCCTCTGCCGCACGATCGTTCTGACCGCCTTTCAAAATTCAGCCGTGCGAGCGCTGGCCGAGCGGCCCGATCTTCTCGAGCAGAGCCCGGCGGAGCTCATGAAGCGCCTGCTCGAAGCCTTCGCTGCCGGCTAGGGCCAGGCGCTTCGTGGACGGCGTCGGCGGCTCCCTCTTGGAGAGTTGCGGCGCCGTCTGAGTCGCCATAGAGTAACTTTTATGATAACTGAACTGGATCTCCCTTCGGAGTCCCTGAGGGGCTTGGCGGTCTCTCCGCTCTTGGCGGCCTTTGTTGGGTGAGCCTCAGCCTTCGCGCAGCAGGGATCTCGAACGCCTGGCGCGCGAGGCTCTCGCCATCGGCCACGAGCAGGCGAGGGAGGCCGGCGCCCTGGGCTACATGGCCCGGCTCCTCGTGCAGGCGACCCTGCCGCACAAAGACCCGGGCCACGGCGTCTCCACCTTCGAACGTTCCAACGGTAACTTTCACCTGCTGGTCATGGCCCCGCCGAGGATCGGGCTCCCCTGGGGCAAGTGTCCGCGGGTCCTGCTGTGCTGGCTGGCGACGGAAGCCGTCCGGACCCGATCGCGCCACATCGAGCTCGGCCCGAACCTGTCCGCCTTCATGCGCGAGCTCGGCCTGGTGCCCACCGGGGGCCGGTGGGGCACCATCACCCGGCTCCGCGACCAGGTCCGTCGACTTTTCTCGAGCACCATCCGGTGCTCCTACACAGGACCCGGGCGCTTTGAAGACTCAGGGTTCGTCATCGCCTCCCGGACCTCGCTCTGGTGGACGCCGGCCGAGCCCGAGCAGCCCGACCTCTTCGGCAGCTTCGTCGAGCTGTCGCAGGACTTCTTCGAGGCCGTCATCGACCGGCCGGTCCCGGTCGATCTCCGCGTCCTTCGCGCCCTGCGCTCTCCGCTCGCCCTGGACATCTACTGCTGGCTGACCTACAGAGCCTCCTATCTCGGCCAGCCGGTCGAGATCCCTTGGCCCGCTCTGGCTCTCCAGTTCGGCGCCGGCTACGCCGACGTCCGGAAGTTCCGATACTTCTTCCTCCGTCAGGCACGAGCTGTTCTCAAGCTCTACCCGCAGGCCCGCATCTCCGAGGGTGACAACGGACTGGTCCTGCGGCCCGCCGCTCCCCACGTCTCCAAGCGGCTGCCGACCTGAGCAGGGGACTTCCCGCTACGGAAGACTCGGCGGATTTCACGCCTTTTCCACGCATAATCGCTGACGCTCCGGCCCTCGGAAGGCCGGTTTGCCACGCATAATCGCTGACGCTCACCACGCATAATCGCTGACACATTCCCTATAGCTTCTTTTCCTGTAGTAAAGACCTTCCAGTAGTAGGGAGACTCCGGGCTGTGGAAAACGATCCGGGTGGACTCTGCTGGCTCTCCGGACGGAGACGAGGCAAGCTCGACAGGCAACAGACCGAGCGGGGGAGCGCTAGCCCTCCGAGATGGCACGCTGCTGCTCGGCAGGACGAATGTCTCCCTCGCCGTCTACCAAGGCTTCGTCTGGCACGCACAGCCTCTCGATCACAGCGACAAGGCGTCCCAGCGGGACCTGAAATTCGCGGAGCACCTCACGCAACTCGCTCCATGCCACCACCTCGCGAAATGCTTCCGGACCGGAGGGCGCACCTCCTGATCCTGCGATCCCGGAAGCCGCTCGAAGAGCGTCTTGGAATTCGCTGAAGTCGGTCTCCAAGGCACCTAAAAGCGCATCAAGGCTCGCAAGAGAAGGTGTGGCCTTTCCAGTCTCGTAGGAAGAGAGCATGGCCTTGGTAAGACCCGATTTTTCTGCCACTTCCGTCTGCTTGAGGTGGCGGCGGCTACGGAGAAGCCGAAGAGCCGGGCCAAGGGCCCCTGAGTAGCTAGTTCCTGTCCTGAGGACCATAAATGGCGACAGGATAGACACTTAGAGGCTTA
>CAXTNS010000494.1:0-5416 GCA_964245465.1 uncultured Thermoanaerobaculia bacterium | reverse complement strand
ACGCTCTCCGGGAGCACCGAGCGAAATACGCCCAGGGCCGAGAACAGGCTGCCGGATAGCCGGTGCGCCTCCAGGCTCTGCATGGCCTGGGCGGGCGGCGAGAGCGCCACCGCGACCCGCTGCCGCTGGGCGTCGAGCAACAGGGGTGAAGCGCCCACGAGCACCCACAGGGACACCAGCACGGCGCGCTCGCTCGCCGAGGCATACCCCCAGAGCAGGACCGACCAGTACAGCGGCAGCCAGATGGTCCCATAGGGCAGCAGCACGGGCCACAGCAGAGCCACGAAAGCGGCGGTCAGAGCGGCCCCCCGCGGCAGCTTGCGACCGAAGAGGCCCGTCAGGTCCTGGTACAGGGAGGTCCCCTTGGTCAGCATCTGGACGGCGAGGAACAGGCCGCCGGCCACCAGCAGCAGGGTGAGGCACCACACCAGGAGGTTGAGCAACCAGAGATAGCGCTCCAGCGGCGAGCTCAGCATGCGCGGATAGGCGCGCAGGCGGGCCGCCGCGGCTCCCAGCCAGTCGCCTTGCAACCGGTCCACCGTGGACTCGGCGAAGGCCGTTTCAGGACGGCCGGGGTCGAACCGCTCGGCCGCCGCCAGGGCCCAGTGGGCACGCGCGAAGTCCTTCTGTTTCGCCGCCTGCACCGCCCGGGCCAAGGCTCCCGCGGAGAGGTCCGGCAGGCGCTGCATGTTGATCTGCCGCGCCGTCTCGAGCAGGTCGTCGACGGCCTGGTCCGCCTCCCGTGGGTCGTTCTGGACGATCCACTGCAGCCACTGCTCTTCGAGTTGCTTCAAGGTCTGGCGGACGGGGTCCGTCATCTCGATCCCCGTCACCTGCGGCGAGGACACCTCCGCCGCGCCCGGCGTCACGACGGCGAGCAGGAGCCCCAGCACGTAGGCCGCAAGCCGTCTGGGTCTATCCCCTCTTCTGCACATAGCGGACCCGCATCCGGTAGAGCAGGTCCTCCAGGAAAGCCGATTCCTGGGCCGACAGGTTGCCCGCGGTCTTCTGCCGCAGGACGGCCAGGAGGTCGATGTAGAAACGAGCCATCTCCAGATTGGTCGCGTCCTGTCCGTCGGGGAGAACGGCGTCCCCGAGATAGATGGGGACGGGCTCGGCCAGCATGGCCACCAGGTCGAAAAAGCTGGGTCCGCCCAGCTCGGGCGGCATCTCGGGCATGTCCACGTAGGCGTCCGGCTCCGGTGCGCGGCGCGGGGCCTCCCGAGGAGACTGCAGGACCTCCGGTTCTACCGGGCGGGACGGGGCGGAGGGTGCGGGCTTCGCGGCGGCCGCAGGCGCCGCAGTCGATTTTTCGGCGAGGACACGGTACTCTTCCCGCAGCTCGCCGTCCGGCGTGAACATCCGCTTGTCGGTGACCTTGATTTCCTTCTTCTCGTTCGACACTTCGGAATCCTGCTCCTTTCCGGGCGTTTGGCAAAAGCTGTTTAAAAATCGTAGCAAGCGCCCTTCTCACACGGCAAGCGGAGCGCCACCATCATGCCTGAGAAGCCAGACCTCCAGAAGCTCGTCGACCTGGTCGCCCGCCAGCGCGCTCCCGACGGCTGCCCCTGGGACCGCGAGCAGACCCTGCCCGACATCCGTGCCTACCTCCTCGAAGAGGCGCACGAGCTGGCCGGAGCCATCGACGGCGGCGACTGGCAGGAGCTGGGCGAAGAGCTCGGCGACATGCTCTTCCAGGTCGCCTTCATCGGCCGTCTCGCCGAGGAAGCGGGTGCCTTCAGCCTCTCACAGGTGATCGACGGCGTCTACCGGAAGATGGTGGAACGCCACCCCCACGTCTTCGGCGGCGAGGTGCTGGCCGACGCCGAGGCCGTGCGCCAGGCCTGGGAACGGCGCAAGCTCCAGAAAGAGCCGAAGCGCGAGTCCCTCTTCTCCGGCGTCCCCACCTCGCTCCCCGCCCTGCTCGCCTCCTACCGCCTGACCCAGAAAGCGGCCGGCGTGGGCTTCGACTGGCCGGACGCCCAAGCCGTGCTCGCCAAGGCCGACGAGGAGATCGCCGAGATCCGCGAGGCCCTGGCCCAGGGGGACAAGGACGCCGTTCGAGAAGAGGTAGGAGACCTCCTCTTCACCCTCGCCAACCTGGCCCGGAAGCTCGACGTGGACCCCGAAGCCGCCCTCGCCGGCACCAACCGCAAGTTCCGGCACCGTTTCGCGAAGATCGAGGAGGGCTTGGTCGCCCGGGGGAAGACGGCGGCGGAGGCCACGCTGGAGGAGATGGATGCGTTGTGGGAGGCAGCGAAGGGGGAGCCCTTTCCCTAATTCTACTTTGTCAGACCGCCCATGATCCTCCGACCCCAAGCGTTCCCCTCAGGCAAGAGGCTATACCTTACCGGCATCTCTGGTGTATCTCGGATCCTGGCCACGGCCCGCCAGAAAAAACCTCGGACCTATTGGATGCGGCTCCCGACCTGGTAGAAAAACTTCGGACCCATTGGATACGGGCCACGACCCAGCAGAAAAATCCCGGATCCATTGGGTCGCGGTCGAGATCCAGTGAAAAAATCCGCCGACCTTATGGGTTGGGGCGCCATTCCACTGGAAAAACCGGGCTCCTGATCTCTCTGCGCCGATCCAGAGAGAAGGCGGGCTGAGTAGAGCAGAATCCCCGCCCGATCTGCACGTCGGATACTTCGGGAAGCATGGCAGACCGGAGCTGCTTGTTCATGGTGGGTCCGGCTCATTGGACCGTAACCGCCCCCTCCGTCTTCACCCCCCGCAGCACTTCTTCTAGATACGGCAGGACATTCTTTGCAAGAACCTCCTGCCCCTCGGCCGTCGGATGGATCCCGTCACCCTGGTTGAGCGAGCGGTCGCCGCCGACGCCTTCCAGGAGGAAGGGGACGAGGGGGACATTCATGTCCTTCGCGATCGCCGTGTACATGCCCTCGAAGCGGCTGGTGTAGTCCGGCCCGTAGTTGGGGGGCATTTTCATGCCCAACAACAGAACGCGGGCGCCGGCCGCCTGGGAGCGGCGGACGATCTCGCGCAGGTTCTTCTCAGCCTGGTCGACGGGCAGGGCGCGCAGGCCGTCGTTGGCGCCGAGGGCCACGACTACCACGTCCGGCTTTTGGCCGAGAAGCCAGCCGATCCGCGAGAGGCCGCCCGCCGTGGTGTCGCCGCTCACGCCGGCGTTGAGAACGCGGACCGGCGATCCCTCTTCCTTCAGCTCACGCTCGAGGACGGCGGGATAGGCCTCGTCCTCGTCGAGACCGAGGCCGGCCGTCAGGCTGTCGCCCAGGAAGACGACCAGGGGCGTACCCGCGACCGGAGCGGGAGCGGCAGGCTTGGTCGCGGGGCGCGCGGCAGGAGCCGGAACCCGCAGGGACGCCGCGGTGGCCTGAGGCTGATCCTCGGGGTCTTGGGATCCGCAGGCCCACACCATGGGAATAAGGACTGTAAAAGCAAGGGTTGCCAGATTTCGCCACATAGAGAAAGACCTTCCTGAATCCATGTCCAGACCCAGCCGCCTCGATCCTGCCAGACACCCGGCCCGACTTCGGCGCAGCGGCGGCGTTGTCAAGAAAGAAAACCGGAGATCCACCGTCTTATTTCCTATGACTTTCCGATGACCTCACCGCGAATCGAGATCCGCCAGCTTACACGCAAGCTCCCCTCAGGTGACCGGGAGCTGACCATCCTCGACCAGATCGACCTCGACATCCAGCCCGGCGAGTTCACGGCCGTCCTCGGCCCCTCGGGCAGCGGCAAATCGACGCTGCTGGCCCTGATGGCGGGCCTCGACCGGCCCACGTCCGGCGAGATCCGGATCGACGGCACGCCGATCCAGTCGATGTCGGAAGACCAGCTCGCCCTGCTGCGGCGCCACAAGATCGGCTTCGTCTTCCAGAGCTTTCAGCTCCTGGGCAACCTGACGGCGCGGGAGAACGTGCTGCTCCCCATCGAGCTGCTCGGCCAGCCCGACCCCGTGGACCGGTCCAATGAGCTGCTGGCCGCCGTGGGGCTCGCCGACCGTGGCCACCACTACCCGAGCCAGCTCTCGGGCGGCGAGCAGCAGCGGGTGGCCCTGGCCCGGGCCTTCGCCGCCCGGCCCGCCATCCTGCTCGCCGACGAGCCCACGGGCAACCTGGACGGCGCGACGGGACGGCGGATCCTGGAGCTGCTCTCCGAGCTGCGCCGCCGCGAAGGGACGACGCTGGTGCTGGTGACCCACGACCCCGCGGTCGCCTCTCTGGCCGACCGCCAGATCCATCTGCGGGACGGACGGGTGGAACGCGAAGTCTCCGCAATTGCACTTCCCGCCGAGACACCCGCCGGGGCACCGGCGTGAGCCCGGGCTTTTTCTTCCGCACACTGCTGCGCGAGTCCCGGGGCTCCCGAGCCCGGCTCCTGTTCTTCATCGCCTGTCTGGCCGTGGGAGTCTCCGCCGTGGTGGCGGTCGCGGGCCTGTCCGCGAGCCTGAACGACGGCATCCGCCGCGAGGCCCGCCAGCTTCTTGCCGCCGACCTCGAGGTGCGAGGGAACCAGCCGATCCCCACAGACCTCGGCCGGGCCCTCGCGCCGTTCCCCGGCACACGGCGCCCGGACGATCGCGACACCGAGACGGTGGCCTCCGCGCCCGCAAGAGGCGGGCGGACCGGCCCCAGCCAGCTCGTGGAGCTCAAGGTGGTGGACGGCACCTATCCCTTCTACGGCAAGCTGGATCTCGATCCTCCCCGTCCCCTGGCGGAGCTGCTCACTCCGCGGACGGCCGTGGTGGCCTCGGAGCTGCTGGCGCGCTTGGGGCGCAAGGTAGGTGAGGATGTCCGGATCGGCGGCCAGCCCTTCCGCGTGGCCGGCCTCGTGGTCTCCGAGCCGGACCGGGTGGGCATCTCCCTCACGCTGGGGCCGCGGGTCTTCATCTCGGGCGCGGGGTTCGCCCGCACGGCGCTCGACGACCGGGGCAGCCGCATCGGCTACCGCGCCCTCTTCCGGCTGCCGGACTCCACCTCGGCGGCCGGGCTCGCGTCGGCGGCTGAAAGGCTGCGCGAGTCGCTCCCCAAAGGGGACTTCTTCCGGGTCGAGACCTACCGCCAGGCCCAGCCGGCCCTGCGGGAGAACCTGGGGCGGGTGGAGCGTTTCCTGGGGCTCGTGGCCCTGCTCTCGCTGTTCGTAGGGGGCATCGGCGTGGCCCAGAGCGTGCGGGCGTGGCTGGCCGGCCGGCTCGACGCCATCGCCATCCTCAAGTGCCTGGGCCTGCGTCCGCGGGAGATCTTCCCCCTCTATCTCGGCCAGACGCTCCTGATGGGGCTCGCCGGCAGCCTCGTGGGGATTGTGGCGGGAGCCGTCGTGCAGCTCATCCTGCCGCGGATCTTCCCCGACCTGATCCCGGCCGAGATGATCGATCCCTGGCAGCCCGCGGCCCTGCTCCGGGGCCTGGCCCTGGGTGTGGGGGTCG
>CAXTNS010000493.1:3731-5423 GCA_964245465.1 uncultured Thermoanaerobaculia bacterium | reverse complement strand
CATCTCGCCGCATTGATCAACCGCGAGGAGGAACCCGCCGCGACCACGCCCCTGGTGCCCCTCCAGACCGGCGGGACGCGAAGTCCCCTCTTCCTCGTCCACCCCGTGGGAGGCACCGTCTTCTGCTACACGGATCTGGCGCGCACGTTGGGACCGGACCAGCCGGTCTACGGCCTCCAGGCGTCTGAAGAGGGATTACCGGAGACCCTGGAGGAGATGGCCGCCCACTATCTCGACGCCCTCCGCACCGTCCAGCCCCACGGTCCCTACCGTCTCGGCGGCTGGTCCCTGGGCGGTGTCGTGGCCTTCGAGATGGCGCGCCAGCTTGCCGCGAGAGGTGAGGAGGTCGAGCAGCTTGCCGCACTGGACATTCCCGCGCCCGGCCGCTTCAGCCCAGCCAGTGAGGCGGCCGTACTTGCCTGGTTCGCTCGCGATCTCGCCGGGCTCCTCGGCTGTCCCCTACCGGCTGGACTGGGCGATATCCCCGCCGATGCGCCGCTGCCCGAAGCCTTCGCTCGCGCCCAGGCACTGGGCGTGTTCCCGCCTGACCTCGACTTCGCCACGGCCGCCCGCCGTTTCGGGGTCTTCCGGCACAACCTGCGGCTGGTTGAGGGCTACGCCGGAGGCCCGTATCCGGGCCGGCTCCTGCTTTTCCGGGCGGAGGGGTCTCACTTCAGAGATCCGGAGGATTCCACCCTGGGATGGGCTGCTTTCGCCTCCGGCGGGGTTGATCTCCGGCAGATTCCGGGAAATCACTGGGCGATTGTGCAATCGCCCGCGGTTGAGGCCGTGTCCGCGGCCCTCCACGCTGTAATATAGGGTACCAACCCGACCCCCCGTTGCAGCCCACGGTTCGATGAAAGGCAGGGTCTGATGCGTGCGAAGCCAATGCTGGTCCGCGGGATTTTGCTGATGGCGCTCATTGCCTTGGGGAGCATCGGGGCCCCGGTCTGGGCCCAGGGCTACGTCGGCGTCTCCTCCGGCGTCTACCAACCCGAGGATGAGGGACAGGACCAAACGGAGGTCTTCGACGTGCGAGGCGGCTATCGCATCCGTCCCGCCTTCGGCCTCGAATGGAGCTTGAGCCGGGTGAGCCTCACGGACACGGTCCCCTTCCAGGATGACCCGTCGATCCCCGGTTTCGACTTCGACACGCTCAACCTGGAGCTGGACCTCACGAACCTCGATCTCTCCTTTCAGTGGTTTCCGAGGGGAGGCCATTTCGTGATTTTCGGCGGTCCTGGCGTCGCCCAGCTCAGCGCCCAACTGGACGTGACGTTCCTGGGCATAGGATTCGTGGACTCCGACACCACGAACATTTTCACCGGCCACGCTGGCGTCGCGTACGAATGGCAGCTCAAGAAAGGCTTCTTCCTCCGCCCCGAGGCCCGAGTACGCCGCTACTTCGGCAGTGACGTCGATGAACCGGATCCGGTTGAAGGGTTCTTTTTCGACTATAAAGCCACCGACTATGAAGCCGGCCTGACCTTCGGCTGGAGATTCGGTCCCTGACCGGCCGGGACATTACACGGAGATTCGTCGTCCCTTCCTTGCGGCCGGAGCCCAACGGGCTCCGAGCACAGTCTTCGTTTGTCTTCGCCGGCTTGTAGCTATTTAAAAGATATGCTAATTTATTGATGCGGGAGGCCTCCCGGTGAGCTTCAACCGGCTGCGGTGCAGCCACTTAGGAGA
>CAXTNS010000493.1:855-3721 GCA_964245465.1 uncultured Thermoanaerobaculia bacterium | reverse complement strand
GCCATGTCCCAGTGGGAGGGTGACGTGATCTACACCTACGTCGAGGTCTCCGCGGGCCGCGTCCTCAAAGGGCGGCTCCAAGGCTCGACCGTGGTCGTGAAACAGATCGGCGGCACGGTCGGGGAGGTCTCCTGGATTCTTCAGGGCACCCCGGTCTTCAAGAAGGGGGAGCGCGTCCTGCTCTTCCTCGATACCTGGCCCGACGGCGCGCTGCGCGTGTCCCACCTGTTCATGGGCAAGTACGACGTGGTCCGAGACGCCCGGACCGGCAAGACGCGGGCCGTGCGCAAGGTGAGCGAAGGAGTGGAACTGCTCGGCCGGCAGGCTCCGGGTGAGATCACACACTCGGCGGACCTGGATACGTTCCGAAGCCGGATCGGCCGCCTGGCGCGGCAGCAGGGAACGCGAGAGCCCGCGGAGGCTCCCGACGTCGTCGAGATCCCCCACGAGGTCCGCGCCTTCTACTCCCCGGCCGGCGGCCCGCGCCCCTTCACCGACGAGTTCAACCTGCTCGTGACCAACAACCGCTTCCACCGCTGGTTCCAGCCGGACAGCGGCCAGGGCGTGGGGTTCTGGTTCAACCTGACCCAGGCTCCGACCGCCAACGCCCACCAGAGCCTGATCAACGCCGAGCAGGCCTGGAACAACGTGCCCACCGCCACGATCAACCTCGACTTCTCCGGCTATGCCACGGCCGGCGGGCTGTCGGCGGACTTCTTCAACATGATCTCGTTCCAGGATCCGCTCGGACAGCTCCAGGACCCGGTCAACTGCGGCGGCATCGTAGCGGCCACGTCGCTGGTGCGGCGCAACGACTCGAACGCCCGCCAGGTCAACAGAACGTTTTTCTATCAGATCCTCGAAGCCGACGTCGTCTACAACAACGGCTGGAACACTCCTTCCTGCCCGCTGTTCACCAATGACCCCACCACGCAGATCATCGAGGAAGTGGGAGCCCATGAGCTCGGCCACGCGATCGGCCTCGGCCACTCCGACTTCACCACGCGCTCCCCGGGGCTCGACGCCATCATGCGTTCCTTCATCCACAACGACGGCCGTGGCGCGACGCTCGGCTTCGACGACGAGGTCGGCGTCACCTTCATCTACCCCGAGCCGGGAAATCCGATCGATCACCCGCGCTATTTCGTGGGCTGGCACTACCGCGACTGGCTCGAGCGCGAGCCGGACATCGGAGGCCTCAACTTCTGGAGCTCACAGATAAGCACCCCGGGCCAGCGGGACGACGTGGCCCTCGCCTTCCCCTACTCGAGTGAGTTCTACGACCTGATCGACACCCGGTTCCACCCTTCGAACCGCGGCACCGCCACCTACAACAACGCGTTCGTCCAGGAGTGCTATGAGCGCTACTGGAAGCGCGCCAAGGACTCGAACTTCTGGGTGGACTGGCTCAACGCCCGCATCCCCAACACCGACGAGGACTACCGCACGGTGATCCGCGCCTTCATCGAGGACTTCGAGTACCTCTCGCGCTTCGACCCGAACCTCTGCAACCCCGCCGACGAGAACGCCTGCTGGTCCTCCGGCGGCAGTTGGGATTCCTCGACCTGCTCGTGCAGCTATCCCTGCGGCCCCTGGGGCTGCCTGTAACCTGCTGGATTGATCAAGGCCGGGCGGTGCTCCGCCCGGCCCTCCCGTCGGAGTCCTAAGGGCACTGCCTTCGCGCCATCGCAGTATGATCCTGACTGAAAGCGCGTTTCCCAGGATTTCTGCGCCTCAATCCCTCTGAGCTGGGTCGAAGGTGGCGAGTCCCTCCGAGGCGGCTGCCTCGAGGAGGCCACGGTCGGAGCAGGCAAAGGTGATCTCCAGTCCTTCTTGATGCAAGAGCAAGGCGCTTGCGAGTTGGAGAGCGTCGGCGCCTCGGAGAGGATGGCGCTCGCAGAGCCCGGGTACAAGAGCGAGGAGCTCGGCTCCGATCGGTACCTGCATAAGCTCTTCCCAATCGTCTCCGAAGCGAAGCCGAAGCTGCTCAAACTCGGTGGCGAGCAGGAGCCCTTCCCGCCGACGGCGAGCAAAGGTGGCGTGGATCTCGGCGAATGCAAGACGCGAGGCGGCGACCGGGTGCCCTTGCGCTGCCGCCTCGCGCATTCGCTCGGACCCGGGCTCCGCTATATAAAGCTTGACTAAGGCGCTGGTGTCGACGAAAAGGATCAACGCCGATCCTCGAGGATCATCTCGGAAGCCAGCTTGCCCCGATTCGGAAGAGCGGGGCCTTGAAACGCGGTCCGCATGGTCCGGTTGGGCAGTGCCAGCAAACCGCGGGCCGCCATCTCGGCCAGGCGCGCCTGCTCATCCATGTCTCGGAGCTGAGACAGCGGAACCAACGCGGCCACCGGACGGCCGTCCCGCAGCACGACAATCTGCTCGCCGGCCTCCGCTCGCTGCACGTAGCTGGAGAGTTGGTCTTTCAGGACTCGGGTGCTCACGGTAGGCATGGCCACCTCCTGCGGCCATTGTAGCCGCACCACGAAAAGCAGGCAAGGAGCTTGTCCGCAACCTTCAAGACGCCGCGGGCTGCCGTTCGTGGAAAGTTCGAGGAGCGGAGGTGGTAAACCCTCACCGCTCCGGCCAATGCCAGGGCGGCTGGTCCAGAAGGCCTTGCCCCACGATACGAGTCTCGCCGAGATCCTTCTCGAGGGTTATGGAGAGGCAGTCCGGATCCTCTTCCAGGGCCGAGATCAGGCGCGAGGCATGGGAGACCACCCAGACCTGGGTCTCGCGGGCAGCGTGCCGGATGCGCGCAACGAGCGGTAGTTCGCGACGGCGAGCGTCTCGATCACGGATCTCCTAATCTGTCGCCACCGACGACGGTCCGTTGTAGCTGTACAACGATCCGTTGTATCGGTAC
>CAXTNS010000493.1:588-845 GCA_964245465.1 uncultured Thermoanaerobaculia bacterium | reverse complement strand
GCCAACGACGCTCCGTCGTAGCCTACGACGGCCCGCTGTAGTCGTACAACGAATTGTCGTCATCAACAACAGTCCGTTGTAGCCGTACGACGGCTTGTCGCTACCGGCGACGGCTCGTTGTAAAGGTACGACGGTCTGTCGCCACTGACGACAGCTCGTTGTAACGGTACGGCGGTCCGTCGTCACGAACGACGGCCCGTTGTAGTCATACAATGGCCCGTCGTCACCAACGATGGCCCGTTGTAGTGGTACAACGG
>CAXTNS010000493.1:0-578 GCA_964245465.1 uncultured Thermoanaerobaculia bacterium | reverse complement strand
GTCGCCACCGACGGCAGCCCGTCGCCACCTGCGGCGGCCCGTTGTAAGGCGACGATAGAATGGCGCTGGCCGTTGCTGAGACGAAAAAGGGGAGGCGCGCTGGGCGCCTCCCGGAAGAAATGGTTACCCGTTTGGGTGCTACGGCTTGGGGCTGGAGAGAGCAGGGGAAGCGGGCGTCTCCGGCTGCTCGGGCGAGGGCGTCTGCGGGGCAGGCGTCGCGGGGGAGGTCTTCACCTTACGGCCGCGGAAGGGCCGAAGGCCGAATTCGGCGATCTTCTCCTCGCGGGGGCCGTAGTGGTCCTTGATGGCAGCCCGTATCACGGCGGCCACCCGGCTACCCTCGCCGATGAGCTGGCGGAGCTGCTTGGAGGCCTCCTGCTTGCTGGCCCTCATGGCGTCCTGCTGCCGGCTGAGACCCAGCACCTGCGTCAGAATGGCCAAGAGCTTGACCCGGAACGGCTCGAGCTGGGGGAGCTCGCCGATGGTGACTTCCAGCTTGGCCAGCAGGCCTTGCCAGTCGCCCCAGATTCCTCGGTACGTCGTTTCTCTACCCATACTTCTTTCTCCTTCTTCTGAGC
>CAXTNS010000492.1:277-5443 GCA_964245465.1 uncultured Thermoanaerobaculia bacterium | reverse complement strand
GCCGAATTGTTGGGGGCCCACCGGCGGCAGACCGCCCTGCTGCCCCGGACCTGGTTCCTGGGAATCGCGGGCATCCTCTCGTCCCTCGACGGGCTCGACCTCACGCCCGACCTGCCGCGCATCCAGTGCCCGGTCCTGATCGTGGCCGGGGAGGAGGACCGCATGTTCCCTCTCGAGCACTCCCAGGCCCTGGCCTCCGGAATCCCCGGGGCGCGGCTCGGGGTTGTGCCCGGAGGCAGCCACGGCATGGTCATCGAGCGGCCCGATGAGGTGGCCGAGATCCTTCGCGGTTTTCTCAAAAATTGATTCGGAGTCTTCATGTCACGATACGCCAAGCTCGTCTCCACCGGCCTCTACCTCCCCGAGCGGGAGATCTCGAACGACCTCCTGCGCGAGCGCTTCCCCGAGCCCGCCGAGTTCGTGGACAAGATGGAGGCCTCGACCGGCATCCGCCGCCGCTGGTGGGCGCCCGAGCACTGGGCCGCCTCCGACCTCGCCATGCGCGCCGCCCGGGCCGCTCTTGACGCCACGGAGCGCAGGCCCGAGGACGTGGACCTCATCATCCTCGGCACCGACTCGCCCGACTTCATCACCCCGGCAACCTCCGTGGTCGTCCAGGAGAAGCTCGGCGCCAAGAACGCCGGCACCTTCGACGTGGGCTGCGCCTGCGCCTCCTTCCCCACGGGCTTCGCCACGGGCTCGGGCCTGATCGCGGCCAATCCGGCTCTCAAGACCGTCCTCGTGATCGGCGTCTACCTCATGCACAAGCTGGCCGATCCCAAGGACCCGACGCTCTTCTTCTACGGCGACGGCGCGGGCGCTGCCGTCCTGGAGCCGTCGGACGAGCCGGGCTTCCTCAACTCGGCCTTCCAGGCGGACGGCGCCTACGCGCCCTACTGGGGGATCTACTCCGGCGGCACGGCCGAGCCGGCCACGGCGGACTCCATTCAGGCGGGCCGCACCACGGTGAAGCTCGTCCAGCGCTACCCTCCGGAGATCAATCACGAGGGCTGGCCGCGCCTGGTACGCCGCCTCGCTCAGGAGGGAGGCTTCGAGGTCTCCGACATCGACTTCCTGATCTTCACCCAGGTGCGCAAGCCTTCGATCGAGCTGGTCATGAACGACCTGGGGCTGCCCGTGGAGAGGACCCACATGGTCATGGAGGACTGGGGCTACACCGGCTCGGCCTGCGTGCCCATGGCCCTCCACGACGCGCGGGAGAAGGGAAAGATCAAGGATGGGGACCTCGTCGTCCTCGTCGGCTCCGGAGTCGGCTACAACCAGGCGGCGGTGGCGTTCCGGGCGTAGTGATCGTTTGCAAGGAGGAGAGATGAAAAGGTTTTCCGTTCTCCCGGTCCTGTTTCTCTTGGCCCTTCCGGCCGGCGCGCTGACCTACACCGGCGGCGCCAACCAGTTCGCGGGCGGGTTCAGTCCCGCGAACGCTCCCTACGGCGGCTTCGGCGGCGGCGCCTGCACGGCCGTCAAGACGCCCATCGTCTTCCTGCACGGCAACGGCGACGAGGCGAAGAACTGGGACTATCCGTCCTCGACCGGCGTTGCCTCGGTCTACGACGAATTCCGCGCTGCCGGCTACAACGACTGCGAGTTGTTCGGCCTCACCTGGCTGTCCTCCTCCGAGCGGGGCGCGCCTCAGCTCAACTATCACAAGCCCGCCAGGGCGGCCATGGTGCGGGACTTCATCAACGCCGTGAAGGCCTATACGGGCAAGTCCCAGGTGGACGTCATCGCCCACTCCATGGGAGCCAGCGTGGGCATCCACGGCATCGATTACGGCGGCCTGTGGGGGAGCGTGCGCAAGTACGTCTCCATCTCCGCCGGGCTGCGCGGCCTCGCCTCCTGCTACTGGGCCGGCTACGCCAACCCCTACGTCACCACCTGCGGCAGCGAGAACCTCTACGACTCCAACGTCTTCGGCTTCTTCCCCCACATCTACCCGGGATACAACCCCAAGATGGGCGACGGTGGCTACCGCGACAAGCCTTCAGGCAAGGCGACCCAGTTCTACAGCCTCCGCGCCGGCTACAACGACCAGATCGCCTGCTCGACCAATTCCTATTACACGGGCTGCGGCGACACCGCGAAATTCGATTCGTACACGAACGTCAATTCGCAATTGAACGTTGGCCGGGGCTCAACGGCCGCGCAATACGACTACGACTTCAGCGACTGGAGCCTCTACAACACGGGGGGCGGCGACGCCGACGGCGTGGGCCACTTCCGGGCCAAGAACAACACGGGGGTCATCCAGCGCAACATGATCACGACCTCCTGCACGGGCACGGGTTGCTGCTCGGGCTATGGCTACGCGTGCAATTAAATGAAAGGTTTTTAAGCCTCTCCGGGGGCTCTTTCTGAGCCCCGAAACGATCTCCTACACATCCCGGTTCGTCACTGACGCGTCGACAGCCCCTGAAAAAGGCTTTCGAACGGGAAAATCGGTGATTTTTCCTGGCACCGCCCTTGCTCTACCCCTGATCAGGATCCGGAAGTAGACGAAAAAACATGATCTGGGGACCCTTCGAGGTCCAGGAAGGAGAACCTGTATGCGATCCACGACGATAGCTCTGATCTTCACCCTGTCCACCGCGATTCACGGAGCGTTCTCTCCCGCCGGAGCGGATCCGGTGACCCTTTCACCCGTCTCGGGCCTCTCGACCACGGAAGAGGGGCGCGCGGTCAGCTTCACGGTCTCTTTGGCGTCGCAGCCCTTGGCGAATGTGGTGATCAATCTGGTGTCCACGGATTTGAGCGAAGGCACCGTTTCTCCGGCTTCGTTGACGTTCACGCCGGCGAATTGGGGCTCACGGACGGTGTCCGTCACCGGCCAGCCTGACAGCCTTGCGGACGGCGACATCGCCTATTCCATCCAGACATCGCTCCTGAGCTTGGATCCACAGTACGCGTTGGTCAACCCTCCGGACGTCGCCCTGGTCAATTTCGACGAGGACGGCGACCGGGACACGGACGGTCTGGCCGATATGGAAGACCCGGATGACGACGGCGACGGCGTGGACGACCTGACGGAATGGGACGCTCCCCGGGGCGGCGACGGCAACGCCGACGGTACGCCGGACAGCCTTCAGGCGAAGGTGGTGTCGCTCCGTTCGAGCACCGACAAGTCTTTCATGACCCTGGAAGCCACCGCCTGTTCCGGAGGCTTCTTCAACGTCCGGGCGCTGACCGAGGGCGTCGTGGGAGAGGCGGACGAGGATTACGACTATCCCTTCGGCCTGGTCCTGTTCCGCCTGTCCTGTGAGTCGGCGGACGTCACCCTGTGGTTCCACGGCGAGAACGCCCTGGACTACGAGGACGCGCCCTACCGGGAGCACGCGGTCGAAGAGGAAACCGGTGGCTGGAGCCAGGCCGCGACCGCCGGTACGGCCAACGGCCTGCTCCGGGCGGAGTTGGAGCTCGCGGACGGGGAGGACCAGGGACAGGAGAGGCTCGGCGGCCTGGCTGTGCTGTCGGACGCCGAGCGCTCCTCGGAGCGCATCGACGAGCTCTTCGCGCCGGAGCTTCCCGCTTCGACGACCACGGCACCGCTGATCGCCGGTACTCACAGCGTGTCGAACGTCACGGAGGATACGAAAGGGGATTTCTCTCTGACCTACACGGTGTCCTTGAGCAACTTGGGGACGGCCTCCCAGCCCGACAACAATGGGCCCGAGGTCATCACGTTCCTGCCTCCGAACAGCCTGGTGGACCTGAACAGCCTGTCGGCAAGCGCAGGGACGCTCAGCGTCATCTCCCAGGGAGGCAAGGACGTCGCCCTGGTCTGGAACCTCTCGCTTCAGGCGGCGGCCACGGCCACCAGTTCGGTGACGATCGTGCTGCCCAACGATCCGATCGATGGCCCCCCCAGAATGTCTGCTCGCCTGCAGTCCAGCATCCTGATGGACATCGATGGAGTCGACGGCAACGAGACGCTCTCCCTTACGGATGACCCGAACGAGTCCAAGAGCGTGGACCCGACCCCGATTTCGAAGTAGAAAGCAAAATCGCCAAGGTCCTGAGAGCCCGGCGGTTCGCCGCCGGGCTCTCTCTTTTGGTGATCCCCTCGGGGCTCTGTTAAGCTGATTCCCTCAAGGATTGCTGAGAGAAGAGCTGTTGAATGGCTTCTGCCCGTGGGCATGCCCTGATCCGAAGTCGATGGACCGTGGGAGGCCTCAGCCTCTCTCTGGTCCTTCTTTGCTCGTCGTCTCTCCTGGCCCTGGAGGAGCGGCGAGGGTCGGAGGACGCGGCGCGCTCCTTGCAATCGGCGCAGGAGCTCCTCGGCAAAGGCGATCTGGACGGTGCGTTCGAGGCTACGCGCCGCGCGCTCGACATCAGCGAAAAAAGACTGGGCCCCCATCATCCGGATTCCGCGACGCTCCTGGCGTTCCTGGCAACCATCCTGAACAGGCGCGGTGACCTGGAAGGCGCTCTGAAGTATCAACGAAAAGCTCTTCAGATCTACAAGGAGAGCTCAGGGCTCGACGACCCCAACGCCATCCAGGCGCTCGCCAACCTGGGTACGATGCTCTACACGAAAGGAGATCTGAAAGAGGCCCTGAAGGTAACCCAGGAAGCCCTTCAGAGGGATCAAAAGCTCTTTGGCCCAGATCACCTTCGGGTGGCCCAGCGGTACCGCAATCTCGGAAGGATCTACCTGAGGCTCGGGGATTTGGACGCCGCTCTCGATAATACCCGCCACGCCCGCCAGATCTTCCAGCGGACTCTCGGGACCGACGATCCGGAAACCGCGATGACCGTCAGCGCTATCGGCGCGGTGCTTCAGGAGAAAGGCGATATCGACACCGCGCTCAGTCACCATCAGACCGCGCTGGAGATCGACGAGCGCCACTACGGTCCCAACCATCCCACTGTCGCCCTTCGCCTCAACAACCTGGCCGGCGCGCTGCTGGAGAAGGGAGATCTCGAGAACGCTCTGAAGGGCGTCCGGCGGGCCGTGTGGATCGACAATAAGCTTTCCAGCCTCGATGACCCCAGCGATGCCCGCGACAGAGACACCCTGGCTCGGATCCTCCTCGCAAAGGGCGATCTTGAAGGCTCCCTGGCGGCTTCCAAGCGGGCCCTGAGCATCGACGAATCGACCTCCGGAGAGGGTCAGGACGTCGCACGGGACAGCTCCACCCTGTCTACGAT